>CAZZAD010000078.1:0-12036 GCA_964652055.1 uncultured Burkholderiaceae bacterium
GGAAGAGGGCATCAACATCCAGATGATCTCCACCAGCGAAATCAAGATCTCCGTGGTGGTGGAAGACAAATACATGGAGCTGGCCGTACGCGCGCTGCACAAGGCGTTTGGCCTGGAACAGGCGGCCGCATAACTGAAGTTTGAATTCGCGGGGGCATGTCACTACACTGCGCCCCCTTGCAAGCAATTGCGGAGACGTGGCCGAGTGGTCGAAGGCACTCCCCTGCTAAGGGAGCATATGGGCAAACACCCGTATCGACGGTTCGAATCCGTCCGTCTCCGCCAGTAGTTTTCAGTAGAAGGTGCAGTAAATAAGAAGGGCCGCATGTATACTGCGGCCCGTTTTTATCGCTTCACAAATTAGCGCCCGTAGCTCAGTTGGATAGAGTACTTGGCTACGAACCAAGGGGTCGTGGGTTCGAATCCTGCCGGGCGCGCCAGTCAAAACCAACGGGTTATGTGCGAAAGCATGTAGCCCGTTTGTCTTTTGTGCGTCGCTAAGAGCGCATTGATCTTCTGCTTTCCGCCTTGCCAAGATGCAGTTTTTGATGCAAATTGATGCGTCCATTGATGGGGGTGCGTGATGCGAACAACATTGACGATTGACGACGAGCTCTTTGCCCAAGCCATGTCGCTGGCGCAGCCAGGCATAGAGAAGTCCGAGCTGCTCAAGGAGTGCGTGAAGGCGTTTATTCAAAGGCAAACCGCGCGACGCCTGGCAGCGCTGGGCGGCAAGGCGCCAGACATTGAACTGGCACCGCGTCGGCGCGAGAAATCGAAAACAGCTCGATGAGTGTCTTGGTCGACACCTCAGTGTGGGTGGCTCATTTCAAACGATCTAACGAGCAGCTCGTTGCGCTGCTGGACGCGGGTCTGGTGGTGTGCCATCCCCACGTGATTGTGGAGGTGGCGTGCGGCACGCCGCCGAATCGACGGGCGGTGATTGCTCTTCTGGCGCAGCTCGAAAGCGTGCCAGTCGCCACGCACGATGAGTTACTGGAGTTTGTAGAGCGTCATGCACTGGCAGGCCGGGTATGTGGTTTCGTCGACGTGAGCCTATTGGCCTCGGCGCTCCTTAGCGAAAAAACGATGCTGTGGACCCTGGATAAACGGCTTGAAACTGTTGCGGCAAAACTGGGGCGGTGCTATCGGCATGTGCACTGAGCCCCACAATGGACCGTCGATGTTGACTGTTGTGCTGCCGGGAAATTTGTATGAACCCAACGTATTGCAGCCCAAGGCACCTTGGCCCCATCCGCATCTATCAGGATGAAGCGGTCATGATGCGTGCATTGCGGTTCGTTTTCGAGCCAAAAACACCCTAGCGGAAACTGGCATGGCATCGGAAGAGCTATTGAAGTCTTGGAAACGCACCGAGGGTTTTCTCCTAGATGCAAGATCTAACCTTTCTGAAATCGCTGAGGCAGACTGTGCTGACGAAATAGCAGAATTCAATAGCTTTCTAGAGCACAACGAGTTGGAGCTCGCTCTAGATTCACTTGAGGAAGTATTCGAAAAATCATCATTTGAGAATTGGCGGGTTTTGGAGCTCATGGCCCTGGCTGCAGCTAGCATGGGGCTCATCGAAACACAAAAACGTTTCGATGAGCAGCTGTCTAAAGCGCGTGGCTGGGAACATCACACGGAGTTGAAGAAATGACGTCGAACAACGCGTTCAACACCGACTCGCAAAGGCGGCGCTTTGCGCCCTTTTTGCTCTGAGTTAACGCGAACGTTAGGCTGCGCAAGGAACCGAATGTCTCGCATCGAACTGCTTAATCCTGGCTTCAGTACAGCCGACGCCGAGTATCCAGAAGTCCACGCGGTCGCCGGAACGCTGCGTGTGAGGTTCAAAGACTGGCAGGAACGCTATGTTGAAGTTCAGTTCAATGAAGTCTGCGCATTTCGGTGGCAAGAAGCCGAATCGCTCTTTCCAGACGAGCCCTACGATGGATCGTGCGAAGTTGTCGAGTCCGGGTGGGCGAAGCAGCATGCATTGCAATTGGTTGCACCCCCGGGAGTCAGGCTTCGTCATCTGCGCTTCAATTTCAACGCCTGCGGTCAACTCGAGGTTCTATGTGTTTCCTACGCACTAGCGGCCTAACCCTTCCATCGAGGGAACAGAGAGCGACGGAGGCAAGGGTTGCCATCTGTAAAGGATGTGTGGCGGTTGCTCATGCTGATATGAGATGTGATCAAGAGGACAGGGCCCGCGCCGGGGGCGGCGACGACGGTTCTACTGAGCAGCATTGGAGTTAGCTCGCCGCTTTCCCACCGACCGGGCTCACCACCACCTCCCGCCTGCGCCAATACCCCCCATGACTAAAACTGGCCCAGGCCCATTTGATCCATTTGAGGATCGAGGCCGACAGCCATAGGGCCCAGGCCAGCATCAGCAGGCGATAACCCCAGACCGGGGCGGTGAGCACCCAGGCTGGTGCCATGGTGTCGGTGTAGCGGTCCTGATACCAGTTCAGCACGCTGGCGCCCGAACCGTTGCCCAGCACCATCATGTCGGGGTAACCCAGCAGACCCACGCGCACGGTGTTGAGCAGCACTGCAGCGGCAATCAGCGTCCACAGCACCAGCAGCAACTGCGCCAGATTGGCGCCGAAGCGCTTCCAACCGGTGGTGTTGTCGCTTTGGTCCAATGCAAAGCGGCGCCGTGCGGCCAACGCAAAGAACCAGCCGGCCACCACAGCTGCACCGGTGAGTGAGGATTGCGCCAACCCCAGGCCCAGCAGGAACCAGGCCACGCTACCCAGAGGCGTGAGTCCGCTGCGTGCGAGCAGCAGGGCAATGCCCACCAGTGCCACCACCACACCCCAGAACAACACCGCCGGGCCCATGCGCGGGCCACCTACAGCCAGCACGACGCGGTCGCGGGGTAGGCTGATTTCTGTATGTGCATTCACACCCGCCACACCCATGCCGTGGGGCGTGGTTTTAAAGAGCGGCGTCATGCCGCGCGGTTCACGCCAGTTGATCTGAATCTGATGTGCGCCGGGCGTGATGGGAATGAGCAGTGCGTTGTCTTGCGGCTGCAGCGGCTGGTTTTGGCCGTCGAGTGTGACGCCCAGAAACTCCGCGCCCTCAGGCAGTTGCACGCGGTGATTGCCGCCCTGGCTAGAGCGCAGCTGCGCGGTGCTGCGCACGTCAGTGGCGCGCAGGCCCGGGTTCAGACGCAGATGCAGGCGATCTGCCGTGAGCGTTTGCCCTGGCGTGCCGGTGGGCTTGCTCACGAGCAGTGACACGCGCTCACCGGGCCAGGGTTGCCAGCTCGGCAGCAGCAGCCCGCTGGCATCGGTGTATTGCACTGGCGCAATGCCCGTCCATTGCACATGCCAGAGCATGGAAGGCTGCAAGCGCCATTGCTCGATCTGGTGGGGCGCCTCAGTGCTGGCCAGATCAATCTGCGTGGCTTCTTTAAGCGTGCTTGCAAAGGCCACAGAATCTTCTGAACCGAGTTGCACCACGGCGTAACCGCCTTCAACGCGCACCACATCGCTGTTGACCGATTCACCTTCCAGCAGCGCCACCTTGACGCGCACGGGCGCGCGGCTGGGGGCCAGTCGGGTGATCTGGGTTTGCACGCTCCAGCGCAGCCCCAGTTGCAGCGTGCGCTCCACGCGCACAAAGGGCGGCAGCGCATCGCTGGGCGCGCTGCTTTGCGCCGATGCGGTGGACGATGTCGGTGCGGTGCGGGCCAGACTGAGCGCCCCGGTGGCCATGCCACGCGCATCCAGTCCCGCCAGTGCCCATCCTTCGGTCTGCACGGACACCGCACGCACGGGCATGGGCAGCGCAATTTCCACATTGCTGGTCTCGCCCACATCGGCCGCCAGCACCACCTGATGCACGCCGCTGCGTACGGCCATCCACAAGATGCCCGCCTGATCACGGCGCACGGTGGCCGGGGTGCCATCGATGCTCACCACGGTGGGTTGCCAGTTGGTGCCCTGACCGGGCAGCGGCAACATGGTGTCGGTCAGCGCATGTACTTCCAGCCGCAGTTGCACGCGGTTGCCTTGCGCCATGACGGCCAGGCGCGCCACATCCGCGCAGTGCGGCAGGCAACTGGGCGGCGCCGTCAGACGGGTGCGCAGCTCATCGAGCAGCTTGGGCGTAGGGGCCTGGTCTTGCGGTTCGGCAATGTTTTCGGGCGCGGGAGGGGTGGCTTGCGCGTTCTCGGGCCAGGTGCCCAGGCCCGCCATACACACCGCGGCCAGCACGGCGGCGGCTGCAGTGCTGCCTGCTGAGTTGCCTGATGAGCTGCCCGCTTTGCTGCCCCATGCGGGCGCAGTGAAGTTAAAGCGTGGCCGTTGCGTCCAGCCCGGCAGCGCGGTCATGAGCATCCAGAACGCCGCCAGCAGCAGCCCCAAACCTGCCAGGCGCCACACCACCGTACCGACGGGTGGCAGCAGATACAAATGAATGTTCTGCGCCGCCTGCACCGGGCCATGCCAGGTCAGGCTGTAGCTCGTCCAGCTCCAGCTGGGCAAGCCAGGTCCGGTTTGTACCTTCACGCTGGGGTCGATGTCATTGAGGCTGCTGATCGAATAGGCCAGGCTGCGTTCGCGCTGCATTCTTATTTCCGGTGCGTAAGGCGTTTTTGCTGCCGAGCGCACGGGCTCTGCTTGCTCTACCTCTTCTTTTGCGTCCATCGCGGCAGGTGCGGCCGCAGCCGGTGCCGCGGGTTTGGCCGGGCTCGCATCGCCTCGGTGGTTCATCTGTATCCAGGGATGCTCCAGCGCCGGGTAAATCGATAACCGGATCTGCTCCACCGCAAACGGCACCAGCATCAGTGCCAGCAGCACAGCAACCAACCAACTGGCCCCCGAAGACACTCTCAACAACTTGCCTGCAGGCAACACACGCGTGAGTGCGGCCAGGCCCATCAACACCAGCCAGACGCCTTGCGGTGCGCCCGACATATGCCAGGTCAGAATCAGCGCACCCGCAATCACGGCCCCGGCTTTGCGCCCGAGCAACTTGCCCGCGGCCAAGGAACTCAGCAGCACAAAAAAGAAATCCCACAGCGTCCAGCGGCCCACCCAGGAATCCTGCGCCTGATCCACGCCACTGGCGTGCAGCAAACGCCAGCCCGGTGGCGTGTGCAACTGCGCCGACACCGCATTGAAATCCGTGAGCCAACCCGTGGCGGGCAGGGTGCGCGCGTCGGTATTCACGCGGCTATCGGCCACCATGCGCAACGCCCCGCGCCGCAGCTCCACGCCATCGACTTCAGACTCTGCGCGGCGGGTCACGGGTTGATCTTCGCCATTGACTCCTGCGCGGCCCAATGCTGCGGGCGCCGCCATCTCCAGGCGCCATGAACGCGACAAGGTGCCCGCAATCTCATCGCGCAGCGTGTAACCACCGCCATCAAAATCCAGCCAGATCTGACGCGCGAGCCGCAGTTGATCGGCGCCGGGTTGTGGGTTGCCACGGCGCGTTTCATTGAGCTTGAAGGTTTGCGCCGCTTTCATCTGATACGCCGGATACGCGCGCCAGGCTTCCGGCATGGGCACCTGCTTGGGGTCTACGGTGGGCACGCCCTCCACCGTGACCACGCGCAAATCACTGTGCGCAGCAAAGGACCACACCTCATCGGGTAAGCCTTCAGGAAGTTGCAGCGTGGTGGTGGGCTGCATGAGGCGTCCGCGCACTTGCACTGTCCAGTTGCCCGGGCGGGCCTGCAGACGCAACTGACCGTCATCGTGCAGCCGCGCGGGCAGGGCGCTCACGAGGCTCTCGGCCACAAAGCCCGGCAACAAGGCCGCGGGCAACTGGATCTCACGCGCCTTGCCCGACACCGCAATCTCGTAATGCGTGGTCACACGCAGCGGAATGTCGTCTTCAATCAAACGCACCGTGCGCACCGTGATGGCCTCGGCCGTGGCACCGGGCGTTTGCGCAGGCTGCAACCACACGCGCCCATCGGCATCGGCATTGCGCGGCACCGTCCTGCCATTCACGCTGAGCTGCACGATGCCCGTGTCCCGGGGCAGCAGCACGCTTTGTGGCATCTCCACCCAGGGCAGCGTGCCGGTGATCACGTGGCTGCCCACCGCAAGCTCCGCTACGGGCAACTGGTTGCGTGCACTGACCGCCAGTGCACGGCCATTGGATCTCAAGTCTTGCGGCCACCGCCCCGGCTCACCTGGCAGCGCCACCCACGAGGTATCCCCAAACACCTGCACCTCAAACCGGAATGAGGCCCCACTATTGGAGGCCACCAGTTCAAGCCGCGTCGGCCACACACAGACCCGCCCTTGATCCACGTTGTAAGGCCCCGGGCAAGTGCGCGTCTCGTGGCCATACAAGGCCCAAGGCACCCAGGTCTTCAAGGGCTGCGGCACAGCGGACTCCGGCAGCGGCGCAGCGTGAGCGCGGGTGAGCGCAGCGGTGCTTAGAAGTAGGCAGCTCAGAAGTAGGCAGGAAAGGGCGGTGAGAAGTTTTTGCATTGTGGCGGGAGGGCAGGGTGGAAGTGAAGGTGGAAATTGAGGGGGCCTGCAGCGTAGACGAGCGAAAGCGTCGATCAGGTTAATTCATGAGCGCGGGGCCATCGCTTATGGGCGGTAAGGCGGGGTGGGGGAGCGATGTGGCAACTACCGAGAAATCCTCGGTAGTGCAGCGGAAGGGTGAGCTTCAGTCCGACAAACGATTAGGAGATTTCTAGTCCGCTGTTGATTGAACGCAGTGGCAGGTGCGGGTGCACCCCGTCACGTGAATACGCGCCCCTAAACCACGAAAATCATTTGACCATCGCTAGGTTGTTTGTGCAGCATATGCGCACTTGCTCATATGTTTCTATCAATGCCTGTGCCCACACCCGCCCACCCTGAACCTGAACTGGACCGCCTGCTCGAACGCGTGTCGGGTTACTTCGCGTTGCTGGCCGAGCCGATGCGATTAAAGATTCTCAATGCCATTTGCGATGCCGAGCGCAGCGTGGGGGACATTGTGGAGCGGGTGGGGTCCACGCAGACCAACGTGTCGCGCCACTTGAATCTGATGTATGGCAAGGGGGTGCTGACGCGGCGGCGGGAGGGGGCGATGACGTACTACAGCATTGCCGATGCGGCCATTGTGTCGTTGTGCCGCAACGCCTGTGTGCAGCTTGCAGGCTTGAGTGATGACAAGGCCATCAGCGCGCGTACTGTGCGGCGTTTTATGCCCAGTGGCAGGGGGCGTCGATGACTTCTAAGTTCAATCCGTCGCAGGGCGTGATTCAGCCCGCGCCGGAAAATTTTCTGAGTGCGGAGCAAATTGCTGCTGCACGGGCCCCTCGTTCGGAACGTTCTGAACGGCGCAATGCCTTGCGCGCTGGATTGTTGGGGGCGGCGGCGGCTCTGGTGCCGGTGGCAGGTCGCGCGCAGGATGTGGACCCCGCATCGATTGCGCCCTGGACGCGCAGCCTGGGCGCCGGGGTGGCGACGAATGGCTACGGCATGCCCTCCAAATATGAAGCCCACGTGCAGCGCCGTCCCAGCCCGGGGCTGACGCGCACGGGGCAATCTTCGGTGAGCTTTACACCGCTGCAAAGTCTGTTCGGCATCGTCACGCCCGCCGGGGTGCACTTTGAGCGGCATCACTCCGGCATGCCGGAGGTAGACCCCGAACAGCATCGGCTGTTGATTCATGGTTTGGTCAAACGGCCCCTCATGTTCACGATGAGCGAGCTGATGCGTTTTCCATCGGTGTCGCGTTTTCATTTTCTTGAGTGCGGCGCCAACTCCGGTATGGAGTGGGGCAACGTTGCGGTGCCTACGGTGCAGTACACGCACGGCATGTTGGCGTGTAGCGAGTTCACCGGGGTGCCGCTCAAGGTACTGCTCGATGAAGCCGGGGTGGACTGGAAGCGCGCCAAGTTTGTGTTGGCGGAGGGCGCGGATGGTTCGGCGCTCACACGCACGGTGCCCATGGAGTTTGTGTTGAATGACGTGCTGGTGGTCTATGGCCAGAACGGCGAGATGTTGCGGCCCGAGAACGGTTATCCGCTGCGGCTGTTGGTGCCCGGCGTGCAAGGCGTGTCGAGTGTGAAGTGGCTACGCCGCATTGAGGTGGGCGATGCGCCCTGGAACACGCGCGAAGAATCGCTGCATTACGTGGACCTGATGCCCGATGGCATGCACCGCCAGTACAGCGGGGTGCAGGAGGTCAAATCCGTCATTGCCTCGCCCTCGGCGGGGCAGGTGTTGCTGCAGCGGGGCCAATACGAGATCACCGGTCTGGCGTGGTCGGGGCGCGGAAAAATCAAACGCGTGGATGTGTCGGTGGATGGTGGGCGCAATTGGCAGACGGCGCGCCTGCAAGATCCGGTCATGAGCAAGTGCCTCACGCGCTTTCGTCTGAACTGGGTGTGGAACGGTAACGAGGCGTTTCTGGAGAGCCGCGCGGTGGATGAGACGGGCCACGCGCAGCCCACCCTCAGCGCATTGCGGGCGGTGCGCGGTACGCGTTCCATTTATCACAACAACGCCATCAAGACTTGGCAGGTGTTGGCCAACGGTGAGGTGCGCAATGTGCAGACGGCGTGACCTTTACTTCGTTCTGGCGTGGCTCTTCATTGCTGCGCCGGGTTACGCGCAGTTCAACTTGGGGCGCAGCGCCACGCCCGCTGAAGTTGCCGTCTGGGACATTGATGTGCGCCCTGATGGTCACGGCGTGAAGCCGGGCCGCGGCACGGTGGCGCAGGGGCAGGAGATTTATGACGCCAAGTGCGCGTCATGTCATGGCACGTTTGGTGAGAGCAACAGTTATCTGGTGCTGGCTGGTGGCGTGGAGCCCGAAGATCTGAAGACCGGCCGCGCCCGGCGCCTGCGCGATGCCGATGTGGTGCGCACCTTGGGCAACAAGTTGAACTACGCCACCACGTTGTGGGACTACATCAACCGCTCCATGCCGTGGACACAGCCTCAATCCCTGACAGTGAATGAGGTTTATGCCGTCACGGCGTATGTGTTGAATCTGAACAACATCGTCGATGACGGATTCGAGTTAAACGAGCGCAACTTGATCACACTGAAAATGCCCAACCGCAATGGCATGACCACGGCGCATGGCATGGGCAGTGTGAAGGGCAAACCTGATGCACAAGGCACGACGTGCATGAAGGATTGCCGCCCTGCGCCGCGCATCACGTCACAGCTGCCGGCGCATGCACATAATTCGCACGGCGATTTGGTGGCACAGTTTCGGCCGCTGGGCCCATATGGCACTGTCAATACCTTAGATGAACCTGTTCACGGAAGGCCCGTGGCCAAAAGTGGGCCAGTAATTGATGGAAAATCTGCCGCCGTCCTGGGGCGTGAGTTGTTGACCAAACACGGCTGTATGGCCTGCCATGCGGTGGAGTCCAAGTTGTTGGGGCCCGCATTGCGTGAGGTGGCTGCCAAGTACGTGGGTGTAGCGGGTGCAGCCGATCAGATTGCGCAGCACATTCGTGAGGGTGGCGCGGGGCGGTGGGGTCAGGTGCCCATGCCGCCACAGTCGGGCGTGTCAGTGCAAGAGGCGCAGGAGATTGCGCGTTGGATTAGTGCGGGGGCGCCGTAAGTGCGGTGCGAATGAGAATTTTTTCTGGAGGCTGAAGTGAATATTCAACGTAGAGAAGTCATCAAACTCAGCGCTGGGCTGGCCGCGCTGGTGGCTGCGGGACTGATGTCGCCCCAGGCCGCCTTTGCACAGCAGAGCGCATGGAACAAGGCGGCCTTTGACGCCAAGAGCGTGGGTGATGTGATTCGCGCCCTGGGTGGTGCCCTGGCAGAAAACACCAAAGCCATCACGATCAACGCCCCCGACATCGCGGAAAACGGGTCGGTGGTGCAGATTGGTGTGGCCAGTGCGTTGCCCGATACGCAGTCCATCAGCATCCTGGTGGAAAAAAATCCCAACACGCTGGCAGCCAGCTTCAACGTGTCTGAGGGCACTGAGCCCAATGTCACCACGCGCGTGAAAATGGGGCAGACCTCCAACGTGCATGCCGTGGTCAAGGCCGGTGACATGTACTACATGGCCACGCGCGAAGTGAAAGTAACCCTGGGTGGTTGCGGCGGGTAAGTCCGGCGCGCATCGACAACACAAGGAGCAGATATGGCAGACCCAATGAAAATCCGCGCCACCGAGCAGCCTGATGGCAAGGTGGAAGTGCGCGTGTTGATGAGCCACGAAATGGAAACCGGCCAGCGCAAAGATTCTTCGGGCAACATCGTGCCGGCGCATTTCATTTCCAATGTGACCGTGATGCATGGCGCCAAAGTGGTGCTGGCGGCAGAGTGGGGCCCGGCGGTGTCCAAGAACCCGTACCTGCAGTTCAAGTTCAAGGGCGCTAAGAAGGGCGATGAAATCGTCGTGCGCTGGGTGGACAACAAAGGGGACTCGCGCACCGACAAAGGCGTGGTCAACTGAGTCATCCGATTTTACGTTGGGGGGCGCCTTGTGGCCGCGCCCCTTTTTGTTTTTATGTGAACAAGGGGGACTAATGCGATTCACTATTCAAAGCATGTGCATGGCCGCGTGTCTAAGCGCGGTCTCAGCCGTCTGGGCGCAGACCGACACGATCGATGCCATCAACCGCTACCGTCAGCAGTTGCTCGACGCCAATCCGGCTGAACTGGTTGCAGCCCGCGGCGAAGAGCTCTGGAAGGCCAAACGCGGACCCAAGAATGTTTCGCTCGAAACCTGTGACCTCGGCTTAGGTCGCGGTGTGGTCAAAGGCGCGTACGCCCGGTTGCCGCGTCACTTTGCCGATGCCGACGCGGTGATGGACTTTGAATCGCGCCTCGTGCATTGCATGGTCACCATTCAGGGCTTTACCCGTGACGAGGCGGTGAAGAAACCGTATTCAGGCACGGGACAGCGGCAGACCGATATTGAAGCGCTGACCGCTTACGTGGTGGAGGAGTCCCGTGGGGTGACCATTGATATTCCGCAGAACCATGCCAAGGAGCGCGCGGCTTATCTGCGTGGCAAGACGCTGTTTTACATGCGCGGCGGGCCGTTCGATTTTTCATGCTCCACCTGCCATGGCGTAGAGGGTCAGCGCATTCGAGTGCAGGAATTGCCCAATCTGGAAACCAAGGCTGCCTCGCAACGCGCATTTGCGCAGTGGCCCGCCTATCGTGTGTCGCAAGGTGCATTGCGCACCATGCAGTGGCGCATCTATGACTGTTTCCGCCAGCAACGTTTTCCTGAGCTGGTTTTTACCTCTCAGGCCTCGGTGGATCTGATCACCTATCTGGGCGTCAACGCCAACGGCGGCAAGATGGATTCGCCCGCCATCAAGCGCTAAGGAATGGCCATGAAAAAAACTGTCTATGTCAGTCTGGTGGCTGCGGCCGTGGTTGCGGGTTGTGCAGCGTTTGATACGGTGCCCTCGCGTGAAGAAACGATGTCGGTCATCAAGGGTTCATTCAAAGATCAGGGCATTGCCAAAGTCTCGCGCCTGAATCAGTCCGAACTGCAGGTGGCCTGCTCACGCGTGGCGCAGACCAAAGTGCCGCTGGAACGTGCCGAGCGCGCACGGCTGGAAGCCGCCGCCCTGGCCACGGTGAAATACCCCGCCGACGGCAAGTGGTTGGGTGACCACAAGGCCGGCGAGAAAATCGCGCAAAGCGGTGTGGGCCTGCAGTTCTCCGACACCGAGAAAACCATTAATGGCGGCAACTGTTACGCCTGCCACCAGATCTCGCGCTCCGAGATCAGCTACGGCAACATCGGCCCATCACTGGCGCAATACGGCAAGCTGCGCGGCAATAGTGAAGCCATCATGAAATACACCTGGGGCAAGATCTGGAACGCCCACGCCACCAACGCCTGTTCGTCCATGCCTCGGTATGGCAATGCGGGCATCCTGAGCGAAGCGCCAATCAAAGACGTGATGGCACTGTTGCTTGATCCGGAGTCGCCGGTTAACAAGTGATGGGGTGGAGCTGGGTTACAGGCTCTTACTTAAGTGAGTTTGTCGCCCCCTCGCGAGATGCGCGGTTTACTCCCTCCCCTTCAAGGGGAGGGCGGGGGTGGGGATGGGGTTGT
>CAZZAD010000079.1:0-11847 GCA_964652055.1 uncultured Burkholderiaceae bacterium
GCGCTGAGCGCAAACCCCAAGCGTGGCAAGCGCCCAGTGCTGCGCAACAGGCCCTTCGCGCCCTGGTGCTGCGTCTGGAAGCGCTACAGGCCATGCGCACCCAGGAGAGCAATCGACTGCACGTGGCTCGTGAGGTCGTCAAGCCGGGCATCACGGACCACCTGGCGTGGCTGGATCAGCAAATCGAGCAATTGGCGCAGGCCATTCGCGCGCACATCGATAACGACCCTACCCTGAAGTCCAAGCGTGATTTGCTCGACAGTATTCCTGGCGTGGGGGAGCGCACCATCGGCACCTTGTTGGCCTTTTATGGGCACTCTGAACGTTTTGGGAACGCGCGCCAGGCGGCTGCTTTTGCGGGCCTGGATCCGCGCCAGCACGAATCGGGCAGCAGTGTGGCGGGCAAACCGCGCCTGTCCAAGATGGGGAACAGCTTTTTGCGCAAGGCGCTGTACATGCCGGCCATGGTGACGTTGTACAAAACGGCCTGGGGCCAACGCTTTCGCCAGAACCTGGTGCAAGCAGGCAAGGCCCCGATGGTCATCATCGGCGCCATGATGCGCAAGCTCGTGTGTGTGGCCTTTGGCGTGATGAAGTCTGGAAAGCCTTTTGATCCGAAGCTCCATGGTGTTTGACCTCAGGCCTGCTATGGGCCGTGCGTAGGAGGGCAAACGCATGGCTTGCGCGCCGCTTAGAGGTGGGTTGTTTTTGGTTCGGATTGATAAATCGCTTTTGGGGGTGCGGGGGCCAAGCCCCCGCCTCGCCCTGAGGCTTGGCGCTTGCGCCAAGTGCGTTGCATCGCGCCCTGGAAAATAGAAACGCTTGACACGCTTAACAGTATCTACGTGCTGCCCTGGATTTTGGGTCAGCCTGGCGCGTCGGGAAATGCCAGTTGGAACCGGTGTGTGTCGTCCGCGAACGCGTTGCATCGGGTCAACTGGCCCCTCAGTACCTCACGTGGCGCCGAGTAATCGAATGCTGCTGACCAGCGCTGGATGCGGGTCATGCTGCGAATGAGGGGCAGGGGGTCGGCGTGATTGCTCAGCGCCTTCAGGGGCAACACATAGTCGTCGCGATACACCGTGGGCACCACGATGCGGCACTGGGCGCTTGCGCTCAACGCGCAGTTCATGGCCAGGCGTGCGGTTCGGCCGTTGCCGTCAGTAAAGGGATGCACTTCGGTCACCACAAACATCGTCATCAGGGCGCGGGCCATCGGGTCGATCAGTGCGGCAACGCGCTCAAAGCCCTGGCGCAGGGTGCCGGGCACCAGTTCGGGCAGCACAAACACCGTGGTTCCCGCCTGGTTGATCTGTTCCTTCCATTCGCCGGGTTTCTTGTCCGGTCGTTCGCGCATGACCAGTGCGTGAACGCTCTTGAGCCAGGCCAGAAAGCCGTCCGCATCGTGTGCGGGTGTGTCACGCCAGGGTGAGCGCGCCGCGGCCTCGAACGTCCCCCTTACGTCGTGAGAATCGGCACTGCGGTTCTCAATCACTGCCCGCTCAAAAACAATGCGTTCAGCTTCTTCCACCGTAAACGTGGTGCCTTCGATGAAGTTGGAAAAGTACGCCTCATAAAAAGCAAAGTTGTCGCGCGCAACGCCGCGGGGCGCAGGGTCAGGCGTTGGGGCAAACACCTCGCGGTTCAGCGCGGCAAACAATGCGTCAAACAACGTCAGGCGATCTGGGTCATACGGCCGCCCGGCCGCGCGCGCCAGTGCCTGCTTTGCCGTGAGCTTGCGCTGGGACTGCGTGCCCAACAGTGCGCTCATCAGGGCGTCCAGCCGCTTGTATTCAGGCATCAGCCCAAGCTCAGGGGCTAACTGTCGGCATGCATCGCGCAGCGCGTTGAAGCGCTCCTCACCGCGCAGCGCCAGAATTTTTTCCAGCTGAGCTTCCAGCTCGTCCTGGGGCAGTACGCGCTTGGACCAGGCCCGCCCACGGCTCAGGTTTTCAAGAAAACGCCGCGCCTCACTTGCCAAAAACAGCGCGCCATAGGGCGCGTCGCGCTGAGACGCATCCCGCTGCGGGTGACGGTGTGAAACAGGGCTGAGCGCACTTTCAGCCCCCATCGCACCGGGCCCAGGCAGCACCTCAACCTGCAGGCCCGGCAGCTGCAACGTGCGACGGGTTTGACCGCGCGTGATCACGATCAACCCATCATGAGGTCGACCCTCAAAAGCCGAGCGATGAGAAATCACGCCACCGGGAAGCAAGTGCCCAACAATTTCGCGCCAGTGCCGTTCCACGATCTGCTCGGGTGGCGTATGCAAATTCGGCGTGTAAATGCCCGTATGAAGTTTGCGCAGATCACCTGCCGCAGCCTGTCGGCGTACACGCCTGGACTGCGCGGCGTCGCCCACATGACTGAACACAAGCTCTGGCGTGCTGATCGGTGATGTGCTCATGGGGTGGAGTTGTTGCTTGATCGGTGTCCGAAAACTGGGTGATTCTCAGGCCCCGCAAGGGCGACTTGTCCAGATCGTAGCCATTACTTTGCCATTGTGTCCAAAAAATACGTGATTCTCAGAATTGGCCAAATGCCCCTCATCCGACCAGCGCTGTGAGTTTTATGGGGGTTGCGCTTGCCCGGCATCTATCTATTGGGCCGCGTATGCCTTGCTGACCGTGTTCCAAAACGCTTCACCTGCTCAGTTCCGCAGGTTGGGCTGAGCGCAGCGATGCCCAACACCGGTGCCACATCACGGGATGGCGTTGGAGTTGGTGTCTCACTCACCAACGACTAGAGGGTTTCCATAAGAGCCACTGATACGTATACCATCCGGTGACCGTATCTTCCGGTAAACCGATAGCCGAATCAGGCCCAGCGGGCACCATCCCCATCCCCATCCCCATTCCTAACAGAGCCCCCATGTCCAAACGAAAGACGAATGTGATCAAGAACTTTGGCCCGCGGCTGGCGCAACTGCGCAAGGCCGCGGGCTACACGCAGGTGGAGTTCGCCGCCGAGGTGGGCATCACGCAGCGCATGGTGGCCTACTACGAGGCTCCTGGTGCGCAACCTCCCGCGCATCTGCTGCCGCAAATGGCCCAGGCCCTGGGCGTGGGCGCCGATGTGTTGCTAGGTATGGCTCAACCACGCAAGGTCAAACGTCTGGCCAGCATCGGCCTGGAGCGGCGGTTGCTGGCCATCGAGAAACTCGACCCCAAGGCCAAGCGGCAAATCACTCAGCTACTGGATACGTTTATTGAGCGTGAGACACTCAAAAAGCGGGTCCACACCCAACGCAGCACCGCCACACAAGGAGCCCGACCATGACCCGAATTCAGATCGAATTGCCCGAGGCCACCGCACAGGCCGCCCGCGCAGCAGGGCTACTCACGCCCCAGGTGCTCGATCAGTTGCTCACCGATGCGCTCAGACGCCAGCAGGCAGCCGACGCATTGCTGACTATCGCTGATCGCGTAGCCGCCGCCGGTATCGCACCGATGTCCGTGGACGAGATCAATGCCGAAATCAAAGCCGTTCGCCTAGAGCGCCGACGCGGCCAGGCTTCGTGAGCGCGGCCCGTGAGAGCCGTCATAGGCACCAATGTGCTGATCGCGGGTTTGTTCTGGCATGGGCCGCCGCACGCGCTGCTCACTGCGGTGCGCACCGGCACGCTACGACTGGTGACCAGCCCAGCCCTGCTGGCTGAGCTGGCCGATGTGCTTGGCCGCACCAAAGTCACCGCCATCCTCAACCGCACCCGCACCACCTGTGAACAAGTGCTGGCCCAGATCGAACAGTTGGCCGAGATCATCGCGCCACCCCCTCTGACCCAACCTGTCTGCCGCGACCCTGACGACGATCAACTCCTCGCTCTGGCCCGCGCCGCTCAGGTTGAGCTCATTGTTTCAGGAGATGATGACTTGCTCACGCTGGGAAGCTTCGAGGCCATCCTCATCCTCTCCCCAGCACAGGCCCTCGGACTTGTTCAGTCGCGAACCAGAAATTGAGGACAAAAGGAATGAGTGATCCGGCAACAATGAACTTGACCCCATCTATTGCCAAGGCGACGCTTGTTTTCATTCCCCTTGCGCCGCTACCGCCCCCAACGCGAATTGCAATACGTCCATCCCGCCCACCCGGCACAGCCGCTGGTCGGCACTCATGTGAAAAGGCGAGGCATTTGTTGCAAATGCACGTGCCATAAACGTGCTCCCCCCCCTAAACTGCGGCCGCAATGTGTCGATAACGCAAAGCTGTGCCCGGCCCCTTAGCTCCAAGCTGCTGTACCGCCCTCGTACTGAAACTGATCACTCGATGGCGCAACAACGGCAACAACGGCAACAACGGCGATAGCGGCAATGAGGCACAACTACAAATGAGGAGTGAGTGCCATGCGCCGCGACTATCACGCCAACCCAGCAAGCCCCATGCTCCTCGCCGACACCCCACCTGCTGAACCCCTGAGCACCAGCACCGCCCACCCCATGGCCAACGCCACACCACTGCGCACCGAACTCCTGCCGTTCACCATACGCGCCGTCACTAGTGCCTCCGATATAGAACGCGCCGCCCGCCTGCGGCAAAGCGCCTATGGGCGGCATTTGCCTGAATTTGCCGAACGCCTGGGCGAGCCCGAACCCGCCGATAGTTATGACAACACCGTGGTACTGCTGGCCGAATCAAAAATGGACGGCGAACCGCTGGCTACTTTGCGCATCCACACCAACTATGGTGCGCCGCTGCCACTGGAACAGGCTGTGACGTTGCCGCCGCATCTGCGCAATGCCTCACTGGCCGAGGCCGTGCGTTTATCCATAGTTCCAGGGCGGGAAGGGCACTTGCCTAGGGATGCGATATTCAAGGCGTTTTACTTGGCTTGCCTTGCAATGGGGATTGAGTGGATGGTTATTTGTGCGAGGCACCCACTGCACAAGATATACTCATCTCTACTATTCGATGATATTTCGCCAGAGAAGGCATTTATACCGATGGCACACATTGGCGACATTCCGCACAGGGTAATGTACTTTAATGTCCAAAATGCAGAGTCGCTTTGGCGTGTTCAGCGTCATCCTCGATTTGATTTTTTTGTAAATACTTGCCATCCAGATATTGAAAACTTCTCTTCGTCGGTTCAGTGTTCAAAAATGCTGACTCTTAGAGCGGTTTCTATGAAATCGTGGCGGCCTGATTTCGTTGGCGTGAGGAATTAGCTAAATCGTTCTGGCGAACAAACTGCGGATCGGGAACTGCGCGCCGAGTGTGCTACGACCGATTCCCCAACGGAAACAACTTGTCCTTGAACTTCCCCCACCGGGACTGATCCACCAAGCCGCGCACCGTTTCCAGTGTGGCTTCATCCTTGATAAACCAGGCCGCTGAAGTGGCTTCCAGTATGGCTTCGGGCTTCTGTGGTTTAGCCACCGCCCAGCCCTGTACATAGTGGGCGCCCAGCCCCGCCAGGGTTTCTATGGCCTGCCGGTCTTCTACCCATTCGGCCACCGTGCGCATACCCAGGTTAGTCGCCAGCTCAATAATCACCTGCACGATGGCAAAGTTGGCCGGGTGCTGGTTGATGGTTTTGACAAAAGCGCCATCAATCTTGAGTGAGTCGGCCGGCAGGTCGCGCAAGTAAGAGAACGAGGTATACCCAGCGCCAAAGTCATCCAGCGCCACCTTCACGCCGTGGTTGCGCAATTTCTCAATCCAGCGGCGGGTGTTGCCCAGGTCATGCAGGGCCACGGTCTCGGTAATTTCCAGGCACAGCATGCGTGCGGCGTTGGGAAACTCCGCCAGCATGCTCATGGCATCAGCAATAAAACGCTCATCGTTGAGCGACACGCCCGAAAGGTTCATGCACACAAACTTGGTGGCCGACAAGCGCTGGTGGTGCGTCTCCAGCCAGGTGAGTGTCTGTCGCATGACCCAGCGGTCCACCGCGGGCATCATCCCTGAGGTTTCCAGTGCGCCAATCACCTTGGGGGTGGGCAGCAGCTTTTGTTGCCCATCGGTCATGCGCAGCAACACTTCAAAGTTGAGTGAATCAAAGGGCGCGGTGAGCGACATCACCGGCTGCATTTCCAGATACAGGCCCGGCAGCACGGGTGAAGAAGACAGCTGCTCAATGATGGCAATTTCCTGCGCGCGGTCTTTGTAGACGCTGGCGCTGCGCTCGTACACCACCAGGCTGCCAGCGCGTTCACGCTTGGCGTCACGGCAGGCGCGGTCTGCCGTGGCAATGGCGTCATACACGTTAAGGCCAGCTTCTACCTCGCACAGGCCGATGGAGCCTTCAATGCGCACCAGGCGTTCATCCACGCCCACGGGCGTGTCGCAGATGGTGTGCAGCACGCGGTTACATACCTCGCGCGCACGCTCCAGTGGGGTGTCGGCAAACACAATCACAAACTCGTCACCGCCCACGCGTGCCATGGGGTAGCGGTTGCCCAATTCAGCGCTCATGCGCTGGGTGAGCTGGCGCAGCACTTCATCACCCGTGGGGTGGCCGTACAGGTCATTGACCAGCTTGAAGCGGTCCAGGTCCACGTAGGCAATGGCGGCTTGGGCGCCACCACAGGCGCCCACCAGAGCGCGCTCCAAGGTCTGTTCAATGCCGCGGCGGTTCAACAAATTGGTGAGCGGATCGTGGTCGGCCAAAAAGCGCAGCCGGTCGACGGCCGCACGGCGTTCGGTCACGTCCTGGATGGAGCCCTCAATGAGCGAGTCACCCGGCGCGGCGTGCAGCAGGAAGGAGCGTTGCTCGCCCTGGGCGTTGCGGCCTGCAAGCTCTACCTCGTAGGGCTGCCCCAGTGGTGCCCCGCAAAGCTGCGCATATTGGTCTTCGCTGAAGTGTTGTGTCCAGACGATAGGGCTTGCTAAGTCAGTGGGATAACCCAACATTCTGCATAGTGCGGGATTGAAGCGTATGAACTGGGCGGATTCGTCCAGGGTGAACAGGCCGACGGGGCTCGCTCGGTAGGTATCGCGCACCCGGTCCAGGGCTTTGATGGCGGCCTTTTGGGCGCTAACGCGCTGGGTGCGTTCGCGCCTTACGTGAGCCGCCACTGCAATAGCACCAAGCAGCGAACTAATCAGGGCGCCGCTTACATGGTTGATTGCCGCAGTCAGTTCACGCCAGCCTGTTGCACCAGCAATTGCTTCTGCGAGAGACCCAGATAAAGTTAGCATCAGCGCGCCGCCGAATATCATGGTAACTGCAGATCTATTCCTTTTTGGGGTACTAATAACCAACGCAAATTGAATGCAAATATCAATAGCCCCAAAAGTCCACAGCACAGGCAGGAACTGTGCATATGGCAACAATATGGCAGCTCCCATCATAGGTACGACAGACCAAACTAACATGCGTGCCGCCAATTTTCTGATTGGCGTAGATAGTGCCTCCCTAAATAACATAACAAAGACAAGTACCGTTAAAATGTAATAGATGATGTACGTATATTGACGCGTCGGATAGAGCCATTCAATTGGAATGTGAAAGCCCAGCCACAAAAAGTCGACCCCCGCACTGATGGCAGCCACGCGCAGGTTGCCAAATAACCAAGCTCCCAACATGGCATAAAGCGGCTCTCTGTTAAATGCAGCAACCGCAAACATAAAAAGTGCCAGCATTACACCGGCGCCATCTAGCAGACCGGAAGTGCGCGAGAAATCATTGACAGAGGCACGCCAGTCGCTCCCAGACCACGCCTGTACCTCGATGCGTGCTGGACCACGGAACGTCCCGCGGCAAATTAAAGAAGCATTGGCGCCTAACCCCTGCACGTCGAGCACAAAGCCGCTTTTGGCCTGGCTCAGGCGGCCTCCCTGGCTAGTATGTGCCCGAGTAACTTCGCCCAGGAAATTCCCGGTGACTCCATGCCAGCAGGCCAGTGCCACCGCATGGCGCGACGGAAAGTCTAATAAGTGGTCGGCCGCAAGATGCGGCAACTCAAATGCAAACCAAAAAGGAATTTCAGCTCGGTTGGTGCTGAAGTGACGAACTCCAGCCTGCGCTACGAACGCAGCCTTAGCGTCCCTCAGTTTGTCGCCTACTAGGACCGAGTCGCCCATCGCCACTCCGGCTGCCCATATTGGCTCACCGGCCAACACCCGGATGGGCAGCTGCGCGGCCCTATCGGTGCCGGTCTGGGGTGCGTGCATCACCACGGCAACGGTAAGCAATACCAACAAAGCGGGCACACCATACGTGCAGGCATTGACCAAAAGCCGCATCAGGCTCTTGAACGCGCGCACTTGGGTTTTTGCCTTGGCATGCCCTCTACCGCTGGCGGTCGGTGTTGCTGCGCTCATAACAAACCTCCACATCCACACCTCTTCGGCAGAACAATGTCACCACTTGACTGCCGTGGGGATGAGGCTCTCTGGAGTTGAGCGGCTTTTACCAGGCTATTCAAAGAGACACTCACCACACCATGAATCAGTGTTGACCCGCCCAGTGGGCGTGCCGCATAGTTCGGCCATCTGACTATCGTCATAGACGCTCTTCAAATGCCGCGCCCAAGCCATGACCCCATCCCCAGAGATCCATACCCCTAACGCACCACCAGAGCCCCCGATAGTGCCTGGCCGATTGCGCAGAGCAGTGCTTGGAAAAAAGGGGGATTTGTCGCCCGAGGCAAGGGCTGAGATTCAGGGGCTTTCCGGCGCTAGACCCCTGCGTTTCATGGCCGAACTGTTGCTGAATTGGACTTTGATTGCTGCGTTAATTGGCCTGGGGGTTTATTCCTCCAACCTTGGCGTCACCCTGTTGTGCGTCGTGCTTTTGGGTTGGCGCCAGTTTGTGCTGGGGCTGATGTTGCACGAACAGGTGCACCGGCTTGGTTTACGCGGCAAATATGGTGACTGGCTGGTTAATCTGTTGGCGGCCTATCCCATTCTTTTCACTACGGTGGAGGATTACGCCAAGGTGCATCTCATGCACCACAAATATTTTTTTACCGGCCGCGACCCCGATCACCTTCGCAAGTCCGGCCCTGAATGGACTTTTCCCATGCCACTTCGTCAGTTGCTGACGATAGTTTTGCGCGACCTCACTGGCCTGAACACGCTACGCACAATTAAAGGGAAAACAGCGCCAAAAAATGCTGAGGAGTTTGAGCGCAAGCACCCCACCCCGCGCGCACTGCGATGGCTTTTTTTAGCGCTGGTGGCTGGTGTGCTTACCCTAATTGATGGATGGACCCACTTCCTTATCTACTGGGTCTTGCCTCTTATGACCACGGCACAGCTCTTTTTGCGCTGGATCGCGGTGTCGGAGCACCTCTATAACGCTGAAAATGCGGAGTGTCTTGACGTCACTCCATTGATACGCCTGAAGCCTTGGCAGCGCATCATGTTGCCTGATCTGAACTTTGCTATGCATGCCTATCACCATGAACACCCGGGCGTGTCGTTCTCGTGTCTGCCCAAGGTGCACGCCATTTATAAGCGCGAAGGATTAGTAGATGAAAGTGCGGTGTTTCATGGTGCGGGCGCTTACCTCAAATTTTTGATCAAAACAAATCCAGCACAGCACTCAACCACGTCAAAGCCCACTGCCCTATGAAGCCCTATCGCAATTAATGCGCCAACCCGATTTTCACTTAACCCCTAGCGCAACCCCGCTCAAACGACAATGGACTCTCACGCCAATACTGAAGACCACATGGAAGCGCGTAGGAACGAGAGGGAATATATTGAGCAGTACCGCGGCACCGGGGTAAATTTTCTTTTGGCAACATATTTTGTTGTGTTTTTCGCCTATGGCGGATTCTGGTTATCTGGTTATCTGACTATTTCGGTGGAGTTTTACCACTTTATGGGGGTGCCCAGACTTTGCGCCTCTGGGCTATTGTGCTTTGTACTGCTGTTTACATCTTTGTTTTCCTTAACAAAAGCTTTGTAGTTCGGTACTACATTGCAATTTCTTCAGTCACTTACTTATCATTGATACAAATTACTGCATATGTCGCCCATTCCGCAAGGGTGGGCGGATCTGCGGTCGAAATTTATTGGGCACTTACTTCATCAATAACAATAGCAACCATCATGATTTATGGCTGCGCTCGGCTTCCCGTAGCTGCCACAATTGCTATCTCAGTGTCTGGTCTAGTAGGCGGCATTATCTACGCCGCAAGCATTCCAACCGAAAACTACCAACCCTTCACCCGCATGGTGGTGCACCTACTTATTGCCAACGCCATTGGTTATTTACTTAAAACATCCTTCGAGAAGCGTGAATACAACCTGTTCATGCTCGCCAAGAAAAACCTGCGCCAGAACGTTTACGCCAGAGAACTGGAAGATCAGGCGCGGCAGTTGGTGGAGGCCAAGGAGAAGGCTGAGGTGGCCAATGAGGCCAAGGATCGGTTTTTGGCGATTCTGAGTCATGAGGTTCGTACGCCCATGAACATCATCATTGGCACGTTGCGGCTGCTGCCTGCTCAGGTGGGTGCGGCGGTGAGTCCGGCCGTCAATGAGCTTGTCCGGGGTGCGCACAGTTCGGCTGAGTCGTTGCTGGGCATGCTCGATGACATGCTGAACTTTGCACGCATGTCGGCGGGCAAGGTGGAGCTCATGACGCGTACGTTTGATGTGCGCGCGTTTGTGCGGGCCACGCTGGAGGTGTTTGAGGTCAATGCGCAGATCAAGCGGTTGCAGTTGAGTTGTGATGTGCAGGGTGTGAGTGATGCCACGGCGCGGGTGATGGCCGATCAGCAAAAGATCCGTCAGGTGCTGTTCAATCTGGTGGGCAATGCGCTCAAGTTCACTGAGCGCGGCGGGGTGCGGGTGGCGGTGGCGGTGCTGCCGGTTGTGGACGATGCGGCCCGTCTGGTGGTGACGGTGTCGGACACGGGTCCGGGGATTGCGCCGGAGTTTCAGCCGCACCTCTTTACGCCGTTTACTCAGGCCGATGACAGTGCGGCGCGCAAGCAGGGGGGTCTGGGTTTGGGTCTGGCCACGGTCAAGGGCATGGTGGAGGCGCTGGGCGGCACCTTGGGGTTTGAGACGTCGGCCCGGGGCACGCAGTTTCGGGTGGAGTTTCCGGTGCGGCTTGCGCCTAATGCGCCCGGTGCCTCTGATGCGTCGCCCGCCTCTGGTGCACCTGCAGCGACGGTGCCTGCAGTGCAGACGTTTAGGCAGGTGTTGGGACAGAAGCCGGTGGCGGCCGCGGGTGCTTCTGCTGGTGTGGGTTCTGCTGCTTCGGCGGCAGCGCGTATTGATCACGTGGTGCAGGACGAAAAACTGCAGTTGCGTGTGCTGTTGGTGGAGGATCAGATAATCAATGCGCAGATCACGGGTTTCATGCTGGAGCAGATGGGCGCCACGTATGTACATGCGCTCGACGGTCTGGAGGCGCTGCGTCTGTGTCAGGAGGGTGCGCCCTTTGATTTGATTTTGATGGACTATCAGATGCCGGGCATGGACGGCCCCGCCGCGGCGCAGGCCATTCGCCGTTGGGAGGTAGAAACGCTGCGCCGCTCGGTGCCCATCATTGCGTTGACGGCCAATGCTACGGAGGAAGCACGCCAGAACTGTGTGCGTGCGGGCATGGATGGTTACTTGACCAAGCCGGTGGAGTTTCCGGTGCTGCAGCAGGCGGTCTTTACGCACGTGACGCGGGCCCGGCTGGGTGGGATGCTGGATGCCAGTCCGGGTGGTGATGGGAAGGGTGGGGTGGCGCAGTAGGTGGGTGGTAAGCGCCGCGAACCCCAACAACTTCCTGTGATGCGGCTGCGCTGTTAGGCATCGCTGCGCTCAGCTCAACCTACAGAACCCTACCCAGGAACTTCGGTGCGGGGCCAGGTTTGAAACTCCCTCCCCTTCAAGGGGAGGGTGGGGGTGGGGATGGGGTTGTACGGGGAAACCTTCCTTCGTAACGTACCCCATCCC
>CAZZAD010000080.1:0-11745 GCA_964652055.1 uncultured Burkholderiaceae bacterium
GGTCACGTAACGGAGTGAGATCCGCCCCGTACAACCCCATCCCCACCCCCGCCCTCCCCTTGAAGGGGAGGGAGCAACACCGCACTGCACACAAGAGCACTCACGATGAACACAGACCTCGCACTGCCCACCGCTAACGAAAAAGAAGCCACCTTCATCGCGCGGCGGCGCGCCGCGTGGGGCGAGCGCAATCCCGGGCCCGATGCGCCCATCACTGGGCTGGCCCTGTCGGGCGGTGGCATTCGCAGTGCGACTTTTTCGCTGGGGCTGTTGCAAGCGCTGGCGCAGCACAAGCGTCTACCGAACGTGGATTACCTCTCCACTGTGTCGGGCGGCGGTTATGCGGGCAGCTTTCTGGGCAGCCTCTTTCTGCCGCGCTACAGCGATCTGACCGTGCCCTACCCCACTCAAGAGCCAGGCGACACGCGTGCGCGCGAAACGCCGTTGCAGGCGGCCGAGCGTGTAGAAAAAATTCTCGGCGACGCCCCCGATGCCGCTACCACCACCGTCACCGTGGGCGACACCACCACACAAACGTTTCACCCCATCCGCTGGCTGCGCGAGAACGGCCGCTACCTCACCCCCAGTGGCGTGAGTGACTACCTGTTCATGGCCGCGTATTACCTGCGCGCGCTCACCGGCGTGCAAACCGTGCTGGGCGTGGTGCTGTTTGGCGTGGCGCTGGCCTTCTACACGGTGCGTCTGCTGCTCGATGCCTGGGTGCCGCTGCCGCAGTTCTGGGCGCTGTCCTGGGCCCCAACGTTGCGCGAAGGCGCTTCACTATGGGCCAGCCCCATCCTCTGGCTGGCACCCGCCGTGCTGGCGGCGTTCTCAGTTCCTCTGGTGCTGACTTATTGGGTCGTCTATCAGCGGTTTGGCCGACGGCGCAGCACTGAAGACTGGGCTGTGGCGCTGGGGCCCGTGCTCTTGGGTGCGGCCGCCTTCGCACTGGCGGCCTACAGCACGGCACAGGCGCCCACCAACCCCATCGGCTGGGTGTTGCTGTATGCGGGCGCCGTGTTCGCCGTGGCGGTGCTGCTGCGCGATGTGATCTTCACGCTGCAACTGGGTTCGGGCTGGCGCAAGCAAGCCTCTGCCGTAGCGCAGGCGCGCCAGAAGCTCACGCGCTGGCTCACCACCTCGCTCTACGCCACGTTGGCGCTGCTCGGTATAGGTCTGATCGACTCGCTGGGGCAGTCGATGTTCATCGGCGTGGTGCGCAACGAGTTGCTGGCCTGGGGCGGCGGTGGCGCGGGCGTTGTGGCGACACTCATGGTTGTACGGCGCGCCGCGGACTGGCTGGGCACCTTAGGTGCGTCGCCACAAGGCGCGCGCCTCAAACAATTCATGGCCCGCAATTACCGGTTGGTGGCCCTCGCGGTGGGATTTGCAGCGCTCCTGGCATTGGCCACTTTGCACTCCACCATCGTGCAGATGGTGTGCTGGAGTGGCCAGCTCCCCGGCTGGCGCGCCCTGGCCCCGGTGGGCTGGGACAGCGTGGCGCCTACACGCGCTGGCGCCGCGCTGCACGATGAGCTGCTGATGTGGACCTGGGGCGTGTGGGGGGTCATTGCGCTGCTTATTGGTCTGTCGGTGGGGTTTCTCAACAACTCCACCTTCCACCGCTTTTATGCCTCGCGCCTGACACGCACGTATCTGGGTGCAGCCAACTTTGTACGGCTGCGTCAGTTCTGGAGCCGGCTGCAGTCCACACACGCGGCCACAAGTTCAGCCTCGGCAAGCCCTGAGAAAAAATCAGGCACCACCGTGCTCGAATCGCATCACGATGACGACATCGCGCTGCGCAGTTATTACGAGCCACGATCTGCCGGCCCGCTGCATCTGATCAACGTGGCGCTTAACGAGAGCGTGAGCAAGACCTCCAGCCTGCAGCGCGAAGACCGCAAAGGCGTGGCTCTGTGCATCGGCCCCGCGGGCCTGGGCGTGAACGCGAGCTTCCGGCCCTGGCATGCGGGCATCAATCAAACCGGCAGCGCCGTGAGCGTGCCTGACCCCACACCCAACCTTGCCCTCAGCCCAAACCCTGCGCTGTGCACTGTTGAGCGCCTTCCGCTGGGGTCATGGGTGGCCATCTCGGGCGCAGCGGTATCCACCGGGCTGGGCCACCTCTCCTCCACAGGAATTTCATTGCTGACCTGGTTGGCCAATGTGCGGCTGGCCTACTGGTGGAAACCCGCGCCGCTCATACGCGCCGTGCCTATTGAAGAAGCCACCCGCGGCACGCATGCGTATGACCTGATGTGGCAGGAAATGCGCGGCGCGTTTCTGGGGCAATGCTGCCCCTACTGGAATCTTTCTGATGGCGGCCACTTTGAAAACACCGCCGCCTACGAGTTGATTCGCCGCCGCGTGCCGCTGATCTTTGTGGCCGATAACGGCGCCGACCCCGGCTATGGATTTAACGACGTGCAAAACCTGGTGCGACGCGTGCGCATTGATTTCGGTGCCGAGATGAGTTTTTTCGATGAGGCACAGCTCGATCAGTTCGTCAGCCAGGCGCGTCCCGAACACGCCCCCCTACGCGTCCTGCTGGGCACACCGACGCAGTTCCAGGCCAACCGCAGCGACCACAGCCGCTGCGTGCTGCTGGCCACCATTGACTACCCCACCCGCCCCAACGGCCCACCTGCGCGCTCGTTACTGGTACTCATCAAGCCCACGCTCAATGCGCTCGCCCCGCTGGACGTGCAGGCCTACGGCGCCGTCAACCCCGACTTCCCCCAACAAACCACCGCCGATCAGTTTTTTGATGAAGCGCAGTGGGAGAGTTATCGCAAGCTGGGGCTGGAAACCGGCCGGGCGCTGTTTGCGCATTGGCCCGCCTTTGTGGAAGCGGTGGGAGAATCCAGACTCGCTTGTGTGAAATAGGCGAGACAACATAAGGAGCTTTGCAATGACCACGTTTCACGCCGTCGTACTGATCGATCATCAAAGCGCACAGATTTTGCAGTTTGACGCCGAGCACGTCGAGACTCAGAAAATTCGCGCCCATAACCACTACACGCGCCAGCATGGCAGCACCGTGCGCAGCGAACATGAGTTTTTTGGTGAAGTGTGCGACGCCCTAGCGGGCGTTACTGAAGTGTTGATCACTGGCTCACAAACTGCACAAGCCGACTTCCGTCACTACATCGAGAAGCATCGCCCGGCCGCAGCCAAGCAGGTAGTGGGTTACGAAACCGTCAACCACCCCAGCGAGAACCAACTGGTGGCCATGGCGCGCAAATACTTTGTGAAACACGACCGCATGGCGGGGACACCGACGCCGAGTTGATGTGCGAGATGGGGCGCCTGCGTCACGCAGGCGCATCGGCACGCACAACGGCCCACTTTGGAACAGCTTCACCGCACCATAGCGCGACGTTCCTGCAAAATTTCCTCAGCGTCGAGCAGCAATTGCGGCAGCCCGCCCTCATAGGTCAGGCCCAGGCCGTACCAGGTTTGCGCAGCAGGGTTGAGCGCTTGACGCAATTCAGTGCCGTGCGCGTTTAAATATCTTCTCTCTGTATCCATACGCTGCCCGTCCGGGTTGCCGATCTGGTGATCTTGGAGAATTTGGTGATAGTCCTCACGCTGCGCGCCTAAAACTCTCTGGGCACTGAATTTGTTTGCGCCGAAGAGAAGCAACAACTCCAATTGATACGTTGGCAAACGACGGAGCGCGATAGGCGGGGTCGTCTGGACCACCACACCGGCTTCTACCGCCCATCGCGCAGGCGCCTGATACAGGCGTGAGAAAAAATCGGCAGGCGTCTCACCCGGACGCAACAAAGGCTGCGCAAGCTGACTGAGTAAATCGGGGACTTCTATGGCTGAAGGCTTCTCGGACCAACCCGCCCAATGGCGCACCAAAGTCTGGAGTCGCTCGACCACATGGGCGCGTTTGACGCCGTGCTCCGCACGAAATCTAGCCGCTGTCATACGGGCGTCCAACACGTCGGCAGCTTCCATTAACCGCCGCGGATCAACCTGCTCAAGGGCTTTAAACAGGTTCTCCTTCGAGGACTGGAGTGACAAGTTTTGAACAGGTCCGGCTGTTGTAGTCGGTATTGAGCCCGCGCCTATGAACTGGAACAGTTCCTGTCCCGATAGAGAACCGCCGGCCTTGCGCCGCGCGTATTCCGCCCGCAGGTCAGCGCGCAGATTCTCTCCCCCATAACGAGCAATGAGTTCGTCCAGATTTTTGACACCCAAGGCGGCGTAACTTTTTGATTCGTACCCCGATAGCGTTTTTTTCCCAATGCTGTACTTCAAAAGCAAAGTGGGCCGCCCCATACCCGACACCAGATCCGCCAGAATCGGCAGCAAATGTGTGTGTGGCACAGCCTTCAAGTCCCCGCGTTTAATCGGGGGGCCAGCCCGTCGGTTTTGTTTGACTTGTTCTACTTTCAACGCGAGCGCTTCCAGGCTTCCGGGATAGCGCTTTGACAAATCGGGGGGCGAGAACACACCCAGTGCTTTAAATATCTTGGGGAAATGCCGCTCGGTCACTTGTTGTTTGGTGATCCCTAAGCGTTGCGCGATCACTTTCGCCGAATAACCTTGGGCCAGCAATTCAAGCACCTTAACAACCGGGCCTTCCAACTGCGCGATGGCTTGTATCGAATCATCAATCTGTGGGACATGCGCACGACCTTGCCCCCAAACATCCGCTTGAGCGATGAGAAGCTCAATCGACTGCACGGCGTTCTCACCCGATTTGAGCGCGGATTGCAGCCAGGGTAGAAGTTGCGCCATGGAACCGTGACTGTTATTGACTCGGGCTTTGAGCTCCATGTAGTGCGTTTGATTACCGATGGCGTACCGCCGCACACCACCACTCGCCGCGCGCGTTTCACGCTGCTGCAATTGCGCCACGAGTTCTCGCAGTGCGCCGGGCGAGGCCCCCAACAAGGCCTTCGCCACATTGGCAGGCTTGACCTGCTTCAAGTTTGAACCCGCCGTGTATTCAGGAGTGGGCGCTCCTGCGGCCCGGCGTGACGATGGCTCCGCAGATGGAGGATGAGAAGGTCTCCCGCGCCCCAAGCCCTCCGGATCCGTCGGCATGGCAATGGCCTGGGGCCAGAACACATTGCGCCACGTGTTCATGACCGGCACCACAGGCCGCAGCACTACCGATGAACCGCCTGGACTCGGCGATGCGGGCGCGGCGCTATGCGCTGGAAACTTCGCTTTGGGTGGGGTTGTCTGGATGGTCTTGACTTGCGCCCCACCCGGTTCATCCACCCGACTCCACGCACCACGCGGCAAATCAATCACATTGTCCCAACGCCGCGCAGCATTGGCGTGCTCCCAACGCCCCCAACGGCCCAGGCCCGTCACTGCGGCCATCGCCATCAGGCCCGTCTCGCCAAACCGGAATACGTCGTCGTAGGTCTGCAGTGGATTAGCCACCAGGTCGCGGTGCAGGTGCTGACCCAGGTTTACGGCGGCCTGGAGCGGATCGCTCCATACGTCCAGCAGGGCCTGCGTCCGGTCGCGGTGCATCTCACCCATAGCCACCCAGGGTTGCAGCACCACGTCGGATGCGCCCCCGGTGAGCCGCGCAACCTTGTGCGCCACGGCGGGTTGGTTGAGCAACACCATGGGGGGGAAGGCACTTTGCACCTGCTGGGTGATCACTGAGGCCACGCCATGCACATAGCCCTCGGCAATCTTGAGCGCGCCGGAGGCATAACCGGTCAGCAGGCCCGCCGCACGCTCCGATAAAGGCGCGACCTGGGGTTGTGCGATCTGGGGCTTTGTACTGGTTGGGCGCAACCCGGTCACACGCAGGTTCACCGTAGGCGCGGACTTGCCCACGTGTGCGGGCGTGCTCAACACCACCGTTTTGGTCTGCGTGATTTTTGGAAACGTGGACATGCTGCTGCGACTGGCCTCTACATAAGCGCTGCACTATGCGTGCAGCCGCACAGCGCCACAAGAGCCATGCAAGAAATTTTTATAGTGCCAAGACAGGATGAATCACTGACCCAGGGCCCGAACGACATCAACTATTCAAATTGCCCCGATTCATTGCGACTTCTCTGTGGGGGTGGGGGCGCCATTTTCTTCTCAAGGTCATGCGCTAGGTCACCGTCATAGCGGGCTAGCAGCACCTCAAGCAGATCGACCCCAGGGATATGCCGAATTCCCAGCGTGGTGTAGATGGTGCTGATGTAGGTCACCAGGGTGCCAGAGTCCAACTTGCGCTCAGCAGCAATCGTGTCGCGGCCTTTGCCCGCCACCAGGTCCGCCAACACCGGCAGGTGTGAGCGCGGCAAAAGATCCAGAGCCGCGGGAAGAATTGACGGGCCTGTCAGCCTTGCTTGTTTTACATCGGCCACTTTTTGCGCCAGCCCCGTTAACCCATCGGGGTACCGCACCAGTAAATCAGGGCGCGAGAACACACCGAGCGCTTCGTAGATCTTGTAGAGATGGGCTTCCGCCGCCGAGGACTTGATCTGCATCTGCTGCGCAATCTCTTCTACGGTGCGGCCCTGCGTCAGAAGATCGAGCACCTCAAAGCGCGGGCCCTTGATTTGGGCAATGACCTGGGTGTTGTCCTGCACCTGCCTGACGTGCGCTCTTTCACGGGCCCACGTGCCGCGGTTGTGGAGCAGTGTTTGAATGGATTGACTGGGCGCCTCACCGGCCTTGAGCACGCTGTGCACCCAAGTCACGAGTTGCCCCATCGTGCCCCGGTTGTTATTGACCAGCGCCTTGAGTCGGGCGTACTGGGTGTCATCCACCGCCGGGTATCGCTTGAACCCTGGGTGGGTTTCGCGAAACTCGAGCTGCGCCTTCAGTTCCCTCAAGACGCCTTCCGGAGCTTCCAGCAACGCCTTGGCCACACGCGGCGGGTCCACTGGTTTTAGCCGCGGGTTGGGCGCGGACCCCTGTGCTGGAGCTGCGTTTTGTTGCAGACCGCGAACAATGCTCGCGTACATCTGTGGCGGCATGTTGAGCAGGTAGCTCTCCAGCCCTGGCGCGGATGACTGAGCAGGCACCGCTTTCAGGGTGGGCTTACCTTTGCGTGACGGGTTCGTCTGCGCCACAGAAGGCCGTATCGACACGGGCCGATTCGCTGTGCTTGCGCCGTCGCCTCGAACCGGTCCCGACACCGTGGAATCTGCCATCCGCGCCCAGATCTGCGCAGTCGCTACCGGCTGTGCGGGCACTAAGACATTCTGATTCCACACGTGCACATGCCCACCGTCATAGTTTCCCGTAGTGAAGTCATACCCCACTTGCCTGTTAATTGCCGTGCCTTGCAGCACCGCCGTTTGCGTCTGCGCGGGGGCACGATCCAGCTCGTATTCGTTACTCAGCAAATCGTCGCCCTTAGATCGCGCGATCTCGATGAGTGCATCGTTCAGCGCCCGTGCTTGCGCAGGGCTGATGTCCGTTTTTGCGAGCCCCGAAATTCTCGCGATGCCCAAGCCATTCATCGAGCGGTACTGAACACGCAGCTCGGGCAGGTTGAAGCGGGCGAGGCCTTGCAGGTTCAACACCTCGGGCGGGGCCGACACGTCGCGCAGCGGGCCAAAGTAGTCTGTTCGCACCACCTTGTCGTTATGGGTCAGCACATAGCTGGGCTCAAGCTTGGCTTGAGGAAAGTAGGCCAGCGTATGCACATAGTCGCTGCTTACATTGCGTTGGTCCGCGCCACTGCCCTTGGGCGTACCCGGGACACCTTGGGCTGGGTCCCCCGGATGCATGTGGTGATCGGAGAAGATTCGCTCACCCAGCAATTCGCCCAGCACGGCATTGCGGTTACCACTGAAGTAGTAAATCTGATCGTTCGAGTTTTTTGCCAGCACCTCGACATTTCCCAGTCGCCCTGACAAAAGCGGGAGTTCGTGGTCGGCCAAAAGGCGCTCAACGCGAACCCCGGTGTACCCAGGGACAATGAGTCGATCACCATGCAGCAACGCCTCAGTGCTGACGGCACTTCCCGGCGCCTCTGTCCCATGAGGGAAAAAGCCCGCCGCGAGGTGGTACAGACCTGGCAGGTGCGCCTGCGGATGCGTCGCCGGGCCTTGTCCCACTTCAATGAAACCCTCATCACGAGAGGCCAGCCATTGCCGCTCGCTGGGAAGCAGATTGCCGTGCCCGTCGAACGACACCGTGCCGACATAGTCCGGACTATCACCCGCATCGCGCCAGTGCTCTAGATGATCGGCACGCGGCGCCTCGCGCGATACTGTTGTGACGCCGTTCTTTTGCACAAAGTGGAACGTGCCGCCCGGGCGTTGCAGGCCGATGTGGTCGAAGTAAACCAAATAACGCCCATCGGGCGTTTGCACAAGCTGGCCGTCATTGAGTACACGATTGAACTCGTAGGCGCTCGTGTGGCCGTGCTCTGAAAAATCGACGCACGAACGCAGCCCCGTGTCGAATGAGTCCAACTGCAACACCTGTGCATGCGGACCGGCCACTTGAACAGCATGCACCGCCGCACCCTGGCTGTGCAGCAGTTCCGTCATCACCTCCAACTGCAATCTGAGCTTGCCCTGCTGTGCGCGCGTGGCCCAACCGTGTGCCCACTGCACCTGCAACAAACCTTGTGCAGTGACAGTGGCACTCATGCCGTCGCCAACAAGCTGCCAACCCTTCCCGCTGTCTTGCCGAGACACTTTGATGTCACTGGGCACACCGTAAAACGTGAGTGGGCTATAGGCGGGCAGCAGCGCATCACCAGACAACACGGTTTGTGCGCTGCCCACGACCGCGCCCAAAGTGCGAGTCAACGAAAACTGCGCATCAAATACCGTGGCGGGCTCGGCACCTCGACGCCAGGCGGTCAGCGCCAAGTCATGTGCGACTGAAATGTCGTGGGGCACATCGCCACGTCGGTTCGCAATCACGAGTGCCGCATTGACCTGTCCACTGGCCAAGGTTTCGACCTCGGCATGGGCCACGACATATCCCGCGGACTCAAGCAGCGCAGTCAGTCTCTGCGCGGTGGCCGGTTTTGCATCACCCACATTGGTAAACACCACCCGCTCACCTGGCTGGAGCGCCACGCCCGAATGATCCAACGCGGCGGCCAACCAGGTGCCATCCGCAAGCTTGGGGTGTGAGCGCAAGGCGGTCACGATGAGATCTGGCCCAACCTTGTAGGCATTGACCATGGCTTGCGGATTGCGCGCATCCACGATTGCTGTGGATGCGCCCTGCATTGCTCCATTGGGCGTTACCCCGAAATCGTGCACTGAATGTTTGCCACCAGGCGGTGCGAGGGGTCCGGCCACAGGGGCCGTCTCTGCACTGATGGCTAGTTGAAGCGGCGTACCCGCATGGGCATAGTCCAGCCACAGCTCATTAATACCGAGCAGCTTTAAGGCTGAGCTCATCACTTGGCCTAAGGGCGTGTCGCCCGCGTTCTGTTCCAAACCGTGGGCCTTCACAGTCGCCGGGCTCAACACCTCATGGGTGATGGGATCAACAGCGTGCATCGTGAGCCGCAAGGTAGGCAAACTACCTAGCCAACCCGTGTGGGCCACGCGCAACGCCCTAGCCAGAAGCACGGCGGCTTGCGTGGTGGACAAATCACCCACATCAAAGCGCTGCACGTTCACCACACCATCGCGCTCTACCGTGGCAATGACACGTGCGCTGGGGTCGCCGACCAGACTCACATCAATTACACGCGGATGTGCACTGTCGTACTGCCGCACGAGCGCCATATCGCCAAAGTGATGTTCGATGCGATGCGCTGTCATCGCGTGAGTCGCAGGCTCCACGTTCTGGATTGCATTTGCCCCAACCGACTTGCCCCTCAGCTGTGAATCGGCGTTTTGCTGTGGGTTGTTTGCTCCGAGCTGGTGCAACGACCCAAACTCCGGGTCTTCCGGCATGCGTATGGATTGTGGAAAGAACACATTGCGTGACGGGTTCATCACCACCACTGAGGGCCGCAACACCACCGGGTGCTGAGTGGGTGTCACTGCCGACCTATTGCCTGGCGCCCGCGGCGCCATCAGTGCGCCGCCCGGGCCGCCAATCTGCGGAGTCCCCGGCTCATCGACCCGGCTCCACGCGCTGCGGGGTAAATCAATGAAGTCGTCCACACGCCGCGGCACCCGAGAAAACGGGCCCATCACCAAACCCATCAGCGCACCATCAAACGCCCCATGCACAAAGCTCGCTTGTGTGCCAGAGATCACGGGGGCGCCCAGAGTGCTCAAATGGTGACTGGCCACGGTGGCCAACCCTCCCGTAGCCCCCAGGGGGGCCCAGCCCACCATGCCTACTTTGGGAAACGCCGCACCCACGCTCAGTTGCACCGCTGTTGCGGGCAGGGCCGCTGCGGCGGCCTGGTGCAGGTTGGCTTGCCCGGTGGTGTCGAGTTGGTAGTTGACGTTAAAGGCGGTGTTGAACGTTTGGACAGCCAGCGCTGCGCCGGGCAGGCCCCAGGTGCGGGCTGCAACCACCGTGGCCGCCAGCGGCACGGCGCTTTGGGTCACCAGTGAGACGGCGTAGTTGCCTACGTCGCTCAGGCTTTCAATCTGACTTGTATCGGTGATGGCGCCGTGGGCCTGGGCACCTGCAATGTGCTGCTGCGCAGTCTGGAGATGGTCGGCGCGTTTGAGCAACGCGCCATCTTTGAGCTGGGGATGGATGCCTTTGAGTAACTCGCCCGCTGTGCTCCAAAGGGCCGCAGCAGTGTGGTGGGCCGATGCGTTGACGAGGTGATCCACACGTTTGAACCACGTCAGCGCAGGAGGGGTGGTGGCTTCGGTGTGCGTGAGTGTCGCCGACACCGGGGCGGGTTTCTGTGGGGCGATGGGTGCGGTGATGGGTGCAGATTTGATCGTGGGCGGCGCGGTACGTATGCCCGTGAGCTGCACCGTCACCGTGCGCACCGGCACCGCGCCGGGCGCCTTCCAGCCATCGAGCGTCATGTGCGACGCAGTGGCTTGCGACGACACAGGCACCGTGACCGTTCTGCTCAGATTGTTCTTGGGAAGGAGGGACATGCCGCCGGAGGTGTTTTAGTTCTCAAACCCGGCGACTATCCCTCGGGACACCGGCTACAGGCAAGTGCCACACGAATTATTTTTATGGTGCCATGGGCACCGCACGCCTTAGCGCTTCAGCGTCTTAGCACCCAAGCGCCTGAGCAATGGCACGGTGTCGCGCCTGGCGCACCTGGGCAGCAATCTGCATGCCGTCGGAGGTCTTGAGCGCCCGCGCAATAGCACCGGCATCGACTGCCGCTGCGGCGCTGGCGGCTGTGCGCCAGGAGGCCAACGCCATGTGATCCATGTGCTGCACCACGTGGAGCAATAACTCGAACCGCTCAGGGCGCCGTAAGGCATCGGCGCGCTCCAGTGCCGCCAGGCGTGCTTCGGCAGACGCCGGCGTTTGCACCAGGGCGGTGCGCAGCAAGATCATCAGCCGCGCCAGATCTGCGGCATCGGTATCCACACGCAGGCGCGCAAGCCAGGGCTCAAAGCCTTGCGCACCGGCAGCCGTGGCCAGCACAGCAAAACGTACGGGCCAGGGCTCGGCCGCTTGCGCCGTGACATCCAGCGTCTGACGGGCGTGCTGCCAGCGCGCCTCATCGGCAATGAGTTCCGGGTATAGACGCGCCAGCGCGCCGCACTCGTGCAGCACGTCGAGCATGCGCGAAGGTTTGCCCTCCATGAGGCCGCGCTGCAGCTCCTGCATCACGCGCTCGGGCACCAGGGCATCGACTTCTCCGGCGGCCACCATCTGGCGCATGAGGGCCAGGGT
>CAZZAD010000081.1:0-11730 GCA_964652055.1 uncultured Burkholderiaceae bacterium
TAAGGCATGCCGCCAGCGTTCAATCTGAGCCAGGATCAAACTCTTCAGTTCAATCTCTGTGCACACTTAATGTGTACGTCGCTCACTAGCGGAATTGAAACAAACAACGAATTGTTTGTTTTGATTCACGTGAGCACTTTAATTCAATTAGTCACTCCACAAGAAGAGTCCGTGAGGCCTCGACTTGTGGCGCACCATCTGAACAAGCGCCCACACTTATCGGCTGTTTCTGTTTTTAAGGAGCAAGCCGCTTTCGTTTCGTTTTGATTCGTAAGCAGCGAAGAGGTGAGATTATGAAGACAATAAAAATCGATGTCAAGTTAAGGCCTGCGGCAGCAGGGGGGCACACCTCAAAATTTCCGCAACTCATTGATCAACATGGAAATAGGCCTGGCGTGGCGCCCCATTGCTTTGCTTGAGCTGTGATCAATCGTTTGTGTTTAGGCGCTCGGTTCAGTCCGCGTTGCACGGAACTCGCCTTTAGAAGTGATGCAATTTGCGATGTCCCGTGGCGATAGCGCGCGGGAATACAGGTGGCCTTGCACGTAGCCGCACCCGACGGATCGCAGGTAGTCAACTTGCTCTTGTCGCTCTATTCCTTCCGCGATCACTTTGAGCTTGAAGTGGCGCGCCACGGTGAGCACGGCCTGCACGATGGCACTGCTATCGGCGTCCGCAGGCACGCCTTTAATGAATGATTGGTCAATTTTTAGTGCCTGTATGGGCATGCGCTTGAGGTAGCCCAGCATTGAGAAGCCTGTACCGAAGTCGTCGAGCACCATGCCCACGCCCATCGTTGCAAGTTCAATGATGACGTCGTTGTTTACCTCGCTGTCATGCACCAACGTGCGTTCCGTGATTTCAAGCACGATCATGTGCGGTTCGATGCGGTGCTTGAATAGAGCCGAGCGCACCAGCAAGGGCAAGGCCGATGAGCCAAGCTCCCGCCCGGCGACGTTAATGGCGACAGGAATATCAAAGGTCGGAACTTCGGCGCGCCAACGCACAATTTGCGCACACACCTCGTTGAGGACCCATCGGGAGATGCGCTCTGAAAGACCGCTGACTTCAGCTATCCCTATAAAGCTGTCAGGAGTCAGTCGACCCAAGGTGGGGTGTTGCCAACGAACCAAGGCCTCAAGACCCACGACGCGACCCGTGGCGATTTCTACCTGCGGTTGATATTCGACAAAAAATTGTGCCGCCCCGGACTGCAGGGCTTTATGCAGCTGCACCCCGAGCTGCACTTCACGTGCCGCGCGCTCATATCGAACCGGGTTGAAAAAGCTGAACTGATTGCGGCCATCATGTTTGGCCTGATACATCGCCGCGTCGGCGTTCTTCAAAAGCGTGCTGATGTCCCTGCCATGCTCGGGGAATATCGCGATACCGATTGAGGCTGACACCTGGGTGTCCACCTTTGACACCAGATCCGTGCGATTTAGCGCCTGCACAATCCGAGCCGCCAGGAGGGAGACTTCCTGCCGGTGCTCGAATTGATCGGCCAATACGACAAATTCGTCGCCCCCCAGACGTGCCACCAGCCCCGCTTCGCCTACCGTGTCGAGCAGTACTTGTGCGGCCGACTTGAGTAGCGCGTCGCCTACAAGATGCCCCAGCGTGTCGTTTACGTCCTTGAAGCGGTCCAGGTCTATCAACAGCACGGCAATTCGCTGGCGGCGATTTGTCACTGCCCCGATCTTGCTGCGCATGGAGTCGCGCAACAAATTGCGGTTGGGCAGGCCCGTCAGTGGGTCGTACCAGGCCAACTGTTCAATACGGCCTTCTGCTTCTTTTCTGCGCGCCCCCTGAAGCGCAAGGGCCATCACCCGCCCAGCAGAGGTCACAAACTCCGCGTCTTCATCGGTCCACTGACGCGGCTGCGAGTCCTGAATAACGAGTGCGCCTTGCAGTTTTTCGTCAATCAACACCGGAGCAATCAACGCGGCGCGTACGCCTGACGGTAAACCTCGCCCCTCGCCATGGGGGCCGGCATCTGAAACCACCATCGTTTTGGGTTCATTCCAGAACGCGGCCAAATCTGCCAGCTGCCCAGGCTCAATACAGGCAGCCGCATCCCCACGCACTACACGCCTGGCGACCCGATCGAACATCATTTCGCAATGCATTGCAGTGCCCTGCAACTCGCAGCGCCAGAACCCGGCCTGAGCGCTGGCCAATGTCTCAACAACGGTCCGAAGCACACGTGTGGCAGCGGCGGGAAAATCATCGTTGGGTTGCAGTGCCAGATCCAGCAGGCGGTCGTGGTACGCGAGTTTGCGCATGAACGAAATGCCCGGCGCCTCATCGATGTCTACTGCGTCGATCAGCATCGCTCGCAACCTGGGATCGGACAGCCGATTCTGGAGTCGGCATCCCAGCCAGTGCGCCGCCATGCCGCCCCGCCCCCGCATGCGCCAGACCGCTCGAAAAACTTCTGACTTCGTGTCCGTCTGTGCGGCCGCGAATACCCGACTGAAATCGGCGGCCGACGCCTCATCGAGCAAATAGTCAAATGGCAAACCCTGCAGGTCATCGGCGCCCACGCCCGAAAACGCGGTGACGCCCGGGCTCACCCACACAATTTTTTGTTCAGCATCGATCAACGCAGACAAGCCAACACGCAGACCCGCTAGAGCGGTCTCTTGCGCCTTACGTACGCGGAGACGGCGCTCTCCGGCACGCTCGGCCTCAATGTCCTGCAACGCGATGACTGCGACCGCGTCCTGACCCTGATGCAGCAGCTGCGCGTCGATGCGCACGGACAGGCAACGCCCTGCAGCCAGGGGAATTCGCACAGGTATCGAAATGCGCTTGCGCTCGAGCAGGCGCGCCCAAAGCCGCGCCCAACGACGCGCTGCCCGCTGCGGCCTGCCAATAAATGCAAATTCAGATAGGTGCCGCCCCACCCACATATCGGGGGGGGCATCAAGCAAAGTCGCCGCCGCCGAGTTCATCAACAGCACACGCGCCGTAGGCCCAACACATAGAACGGGCACGGCAAGGCGATCAAACGCCGCCTGCTTAAGCGACGCTTCGATATTCGATTGGCGAAGGGGAATCACCGTAGAAGCCACTGACCTCTCCTGTGAACGCTGAATATTGCCATGGGGTTACGCTTTTGCACCTCACTATTTGGGCACTTGCCTTTGTTTCCATATGACGTCCTCAGCATTTAGCGCGATTTACTTGACGCGCGACAGCAACAACGGGTTTTCAGCTGCAGTGCATACGGTCTCCAACGAGGCACTTATCCAAGCCACGCCCAGCGCCGATGCGACCCTTGCAGTTTCATACTCAACCATGAATTACAAAGATGGGTTGGCGCTTACTGACGCAGCGCCCGTTGTCAAGACATGGCCTATGGTGGCGGGCATTGATGCCGTCGGCCATGTCGTGGAGAGCCAACACCCGCGCTGGCATGTGGGTGATGCAGTCATCCTCAACGGTTGGGGCGCGGGCGAATCGCATTGGGGTGGCTTGGCGCAGCGCGCGCGGGTTCGGGGTGACTGGCTGGTCGCCCTGCCTTCGGCCTTCACTGAACTGCAGGCCATGGCCATTGGCACCGCGGGGTACACCGCGGCGCTGTCGGTGCTGGCGCTGGAGCGTTTTGGCGTGAGCCCCGCAGCGGGCGATGTGCTGGTGACGGGTGCGACGGGTGGTGTGGGGTCAATCGCGGTGGCCCTGTTGAGTGCACGAGGGTTTCGTGTCACGGCGGCCACCGGGAAGCTTGCTCAGGCCCCGTACCTGAAGCAATTGGGTGCGACCACGGTGATCGACCGCGCAAGCCTGAGCGCTCCGGGTAAGCCCCTGCAGAAAGAACAATGGGCAGCAGCCATCGACACCGTGGGAAGCCACACCCTGGCCAATGTCTGCGCACAGTGCGAGCGCGGCGGCGTCGTAGCCGCCTGCGGACTGGCGCAAGGCATGGATTTCCCGGCCACGGTGGCGCCATTCATATTGCGCGGCGTATCGCTCCTGGGCATTGACAGCGCCATGGCGCCGCTGCCCAAGCGTGAAGCCGCGTGGGCTTTGCTGGCGCAGTCGCTTGATCCGGCCCGGCTCGCGGCCATGACGCACGTTGTGGGTCTGGCCGAGTGTTTTGACGTCGCCCACGCCCTCATTGCCGGAAAGGTGCGAGGCCGCGTCGTGGTGGATGTGAATCGGTAGTTCACAATCCAGCGCTTCAGTCTCGAGGGAAACACTTATGAAGTGGATGCATCGCGGCACGGTGGCCGTGCTTTTCAGCGCGCTGATGTTGGGCGCAGCGCATGCGCAATTGAAGCGGGCTGATTGTGACCGGGCTTACAAGCCCCAGGAAGGCCAAACCGGCAAAGACGTGGTGTGGATGCCCACGCCCGATGGGCTGGTCACGCGCATGTTGAATCTGGCGGGAGTGAAGGCCGATGACTATGTGGTGGACCTGGGCGCGGGCGACGGCAAGATTGCCATCGCCGCTGCCCGAGACTTTGGCGCCCAGTCGCTGGGTATTGAGTTCAATGCCAACCTGGCTAAATACGCGCGCTGCCTGGTGGAGGCCGAGGCTGTGGCGGACAAGGTGCGCATCGTGCAGGGCGACATCTTCAAGGAAGATTTCTCCAAAGCCACGGTCATCACGATGTATCTGTTGCCTGAACTGAATCTGTGCGTACGGCACCGCATCGCGTCCATGGCGCCAGGCACGCGCGTGGTCTCACATCAGTTCAAGATGGGCGATTGGCAGCCCGATCAAACGGTGGAAGTGGAATACCGCACCGCTTTTTTTTGGATTGTTCCAGCGCAGGTCGAAGGCACGTGGTCTTTAAAAGTGCCCGGAGAGCCCCCCGCCCTGGTGACGCTGACCCAGCGGTTCCAGCAAATCGGCGGCGAGGTCCGCATCAAAGGTAAATCTGAACCCTTGGTGGACGCCAAATTGCGCGGCGACCAGATTCAGTTTTCGTATGTCGATCACCACCAGGTCAAGCGCACCTTCAGCGGTCGCGTGCAAAACACGTCTTGGACGGGCTCTGTGCGCGCAGCAAGTGGCGGCGAAGTCAGTGCCACCGCCAGTACGCACGCAGTCAAACCTGGCACCTGGACACAGCGCCTTGCAAATTGCGAACGTTTCTACAGTGGAAAGTAAATCTCAGCGATGCACGCCTCGGCCCAGCGCCGGATCGCCACCCCCAAACCCACGTTGTCTGTTTTTGACGGCGTGATGATCATCACCGGCATCATCATCGGCGGTGGAATTTTTGCGTTTCCTCCTTTGGTCGCCAGCATGACCGGCTCGGTGCAGTGGATGTTTGGCGCCTGGGGCCTGGGTGCGGTGCTGGCCCTGATCGGAACGCTGTGTTACGCGGAACTGGCGACCACCTTTCCTCATGCCGGGGGTGACTATCACTTTCTGACGCGCGCATTTGGCAAAGACGTGAGCTTCTTTTTTGCCTGGGCACGGGTGCTGGCGATCACCACGGGGGCCATTGCACTGCTCGCCTTTGTGTTTGGTGATTACATGACGCGGGTGCTGCCGCTGGGCGAGCACTCGTCAACGATCTATGCCGCCGTCATTGTGCTGATCCTGACCGCGGTCAACATGGCGGGGTTGCACGAATCGGCGCGCACGCAAAACCTGATGTCCGCGCTGCTGGTGCTGGGCATGCTGATGGTGGTGGTGGCCGGGTTTACGACAGCCCCTGCGATGCCCCAGCTCACTGCCATCCAGAGCACCGCGGTGCCCCCGCTTTTTGGCAGCGCCCTGTTGTTTGTGTTGTTTACCTATAGTGGATGGAACGAGGCGGCCTACATCTCGGCCGAGGTCAAAGGCGGTTCGCGCTCCATCGTCAAGGTGCTGGTCCTGGCGCTGGGCCTGGTCACACTGGTTTACCTGCTGTTTGTTGCGGCATTGCTGGCGGGGCTGGGGCTGGACGGATTGAAGGCGAGTCAGGCCGTGGCGGCTGACACCGTCAAACCTCTGTTTGGCGCCGTGGGTGAAAAGCTCATCGGCGGCATCGTGGCCTTGGCCGCACTCACCTCCATCAATGCCACCATGATCGTGGCGGCGCGCACCAATTACGCCGTAGGCAATGACTGGCCCCTCCTGAGTTTCATGTCGCACTGGAGCGCAAAGCGCAGCGCACCCATGGCCGCTTTTATTGTCACCGGCGCCATCAGCCTGGCGCTTGTCTTGATTGCTGCGGCCCACAAAAGCGGCATCAAGTTCATGGTGGAATTCACCGCGCCCGTGTTCTGGTTCTTTTTCATGCTCACAGGCATTGCGGTCTTTGTGCTGCGCTTCAAATACCCGCACGTGATGCGTCCCTTCAAAGTGCCGTTGTATCCGGTGCTGCCGATCATCTTTGTGGGCACCTGTGCTTTTCTTCTCTATCGCAGCCTGCTCTTTACGCTGGAAAACAAGGCCATACAGATCGCGCTCTACGTCATGGCGGCAGGCTTTGTGGCGTGGATTGTGGTGCGGCTGGGTCGCAAAACTCGATAAATGTGCGCCCCTGATGGTCGTTGGACTTTTACTTGCCGCAGGTGCCGGTCGGCGATACGACCCGACCGGCCGGCGACTCAAGCTGCTTGAACCCTTACCCGGACTCTTACCCGGTAACACCTCACATCTCACCGTGGCTGAAGTGGCCGCCCGCAATCTGCATGCCGCATGCGATGTCGTCGTGGCTGTGGTGCGCCCAGCCGACACTCCTGCGCAGGCGCAACTGCACGCGGCGCTTGCGAAGGCCGGTTGTCAGCTGACGCTCAACGAACGGGCTGAACAGGGCATGGGCGAGTCGATTGCCGCAGGCATCCGATACATCGAGCAGATCGCGCCCCGTGCCGCAGGGTGCGTGGTGGCCTTGGCCGACATGCCCTTCATTGCGGTGCAGACCATCGAGGCCGTAGCCGCCGCCATTCGCGCAGGGCACCTCGCGACGGCGCCGCTCTATGAAGGCCGGCGCGGCCATCCCGTGGGGTTTGCACGCGCACTGTTTAAGTCACTCACCGCACTCCAGGGCGACCAGGGCGCGCGTGCAGTGCTTGCACAACATGCCGTGCACCTGATCGAGGTGACGGACCCCGGCGTTGAACACGACATCGATACCCCATTACATTGCCCTTCCCCCTGATTCCGCTGATCGAGGAGTACGTGCTGTGAGTTTCACCGACATTGCTCGCCTTTTTTCCTGGCAGGACTGGGCCGCGCTTGCGTGGTACTTCGTGGTCTGGGTGGGCTACGCCGCCTTTGCGCGTAGCCGCAGCCACGCTGACGGCTCGTTACTGGCCACCACCAATCGCTACCGCAGGTTGTGGGCTATGCAGACCACCCATCGTGACAACCGCATGATCGATGGCTCAGTCGTGCAAAACCTCAGCAGCTCACCCACCTTTTTTGCCTCAACCACCATCCTGATTATTGGTGGCCTGTTGGCGGTGCTGGGCACCTCGGACAAGGCCACCGAGCTCGTGCGTGAAATCCCGTTTGCCGCGCGCACCTCCATCGTGGTGTTTGACCTGAAGTTGCTGATGCTGGTTGCAATTTTTGTGTACGCGTTTTTTCGTTTCAGCTGGTCGCAGCGTCAATATGGCTTTGGCGCGCTGATGATGGCCTCCATGCCCGATGCCAAGGTGTTTGAACGGGGCGATGCGCAGCGTGAAGTCTTTGCCGAACCCGCCGGCCGCATCATGGGCCTGGCGGCCGAGCCCTTCAACGACGGCCTGCGGGCGTACTACTTCTCGTTTGCCGCCATGTTGTGGTTCTTTTCGCCCTATGCCTTTGCCGTTGGAGCGGCCATCGTGGTGACCGTGCTCTATCAGCGCGAGTTCAGGTCCGACGTCCTGGCCGTGATGCGCGACATTCCCCACAAACAATGAAACCCCTGCACTACACCATCGCCCCGGCCGACCCGGCCGCGCACCTGTTTCACGTCACCGTCACGGTCCTCACCCCCGACCCGGCCGGGCAGCGTTTCATGCTGCCCGCGTGGAACCCCGGCAGCTACATGATTCGCGAATTTGCGCGGCACATCGTGCGGCTCACGGCGCTTGTGGGTGAACGCCAGTGGCCGGTGCGCAAAATCGACAAACACATCTGGCAATGCGCACCCACCACCGAACCCATCACCCTGGCCTATGAGGTGTACGCATGGGACCCTTCGGTGCGCGCTGCACACCTGGACCAGACCCACGGTTTTTTCAATGGCGCCTGCGTTTTTCTGTTACCGCTGGGGCATGAGCAGACGCCGTGCACGGTGGACATCCTGCCGCCCCAGCGCATGGATTCCGCCTGGCGCGTGTCCACCGCACTGACCCCAATGCGCGGCACGCGGCGCCTTGGCTTTGGCACCTATCGTGCAGCCGACTATGACGAACTTATCGATTGCCCAGTCGAAATAGGCGTGTTCACCCATACAAGTTTCAAAGTGTTTGGCGTACTGCACGAAGTGGCCATCACCGGGCACGTACCCAAGCTCGACCTCAAACGTTTGAGCACTGATTTGCAGCGCATGTGCGAAGCGCACGTGGCCCTCTTTGAACCGCGCACCAAGCGCGCGCCCTTTTCCAACTACCGCTTTCTGATCAACGCCATGAGCAACGGCTATGGCGGACTGGAACACCGCAACAGCACCGCCTTGCTGTGCAAACGCGAAGACCTGCCGTATTTGGGCATGAAAGATTCGACCCTCGCCTACCGCACGCTCCTGGGGCTGGCCAGCCACGAATACTTCCATAGCTGGAACGTCAAACGCATCTGCCCGGCCGCGTTCAGGCCCTATGACCTGGCGCACGAGAACTACACCACGCTGTTGTGGGCCTTTGAAGGCTTCACCGCCTATTACGACGACCTCATGCTGGCGCGCTGCGGCCTACTGACCCCGGCTCAGTACCTTGAAACTTTGAGCAAGACGTTCACCCACGTCATGCAACGCCCAGGGCGGCACAAGCAAAGCGTGGCCGAATCGTCCTTTGATGCCTGGATCAAGTACTACCGCGCTGACGAAAACGCGCCCAACAGCCTCGTGAACTATTACCAAAAGGGTGCGCTGGTGGCACTGGCCATCGACCTCACGCTGCGAGCGCGCACGCGCGGCAAATGCTCACTCGACGATGTCATGCGCGAGCTGTGGCGTCGTTGCAAAGACGCTGGCGCGCAGTACGTTGGCGTGCAGGAAGAAGAGATCTTTGAGGTGATTGAAACCGTATCGGGCCTAGCGCTGGCGCGCCCAATCCACGGTTGGACGCACGGCACACAAGACCCTGATTTTGCAGCGCTCTTCAAGCCCTTCGGGATTGAATGCACTGCACTGCCCGCACTGGATGCGCCCGCGTTTGCCTTCCTGGGCCTGACCACTACACAAGACGCCCATGAACTCAAGGTCGCCAGCGTGTATGACCACACTCCGGCCCGCGCCGCAGGCGTGTCTGCCGGCGACGTGCTGGTGGCCATCGATGGCCTGCGTGTGAGTAGCAAAAACTTCGACACCCTGCTCGCGCGTTACGCGCCGGGCGATACGGTAGAGCTGGCGGTGTTCCGGGATGAGGCGTTGATGCGCTTTGCGGTCACGCTGGCTACACAGCCACCGTTGCGGTACCGATTGACTGCGCCCACTAAAGAGAAAAAAGAAACGCGGCGCCTACGGGAAAATTGGTTGGGTTTGCTGCCCTGAGCGTCGAGAGCAAATAGGCCTACCGACCCTCGTTATGTGGCCCGTATTTTTCTGCAAGTTCCAGGTTCTCAAAATGGGTTAACACGTTGCCACTTGCCGGTTCAATGTGCACCCAGACGGGGGAGAGCCCAAATTTGTGCACCATTCTTCCAGTGTGTGTTTGTGCCGCAGCGTGCAACAGATCAGGGTGCGTTGCGGTCTGGCGGGTCACGCCCAGCTCATACAAGGCTTGATCAAAACGCTTGGTGTTGTCGCCCAATTGCTTGGACTGATCCCATTTATCTCTCACGACGTGCACAGCAATGCCGTTCTTTTCAAGCGCGTGGACAGCATGGATAAAAAGATCCGTGCCCGATGGCCTCAGCTGAGAGTCACCCACCGAGAGATATCTGAACTTCATAACGCCATCGACAACAGTGCCGTCAACTTCGGCCACTACATCTGCACCCTTCGGAGCAGGAAACTTATAACTAAAGATCGTGATCCCGCTCCGGCCCAAAACATGAACGACCACCTGTTGTGAAAAATTAACCCTTGCTTCGGGCGCGTTCTGGTACTGCGCCATGCCTGGCCGCTGCGCCAACTCAGGCCTAGCGCCCGCACTCTCATCCGTCTGCAAAAGAATATGGTCCGGGGCTGGGATAGCCCCCGCAGCAAAGCCGCCCATGGGAAGCACATCTATCCGCCCACCACTGCCGCCGTGGATGCTGAACTGGTCAAATCTCTGAGGCGTTTCGTACCCCTCCAACACCACACCTTGCAGCTCCTGAGGAAGCGGAGCCCCGTCAAGCAAGGTCGGTCGATTGTTGTCTGCGGCGAGAAATTCTTCTTTCCTGCCACGCAGTTCCGGCGGCGGCCCCAAGAGGGAGTGGCTCACAGGTTTGCTTTGCAAGGTTTGCGGCAACCAACGATCCAACCAACCCTTTTCATAGGCCAACACGCCCGCGCCCACCACCACGCTGGCGGCTCGGCCCCAGGGCGTGAGCTTGATGAGTTGGCCACCCCACTTCACTGCTGTGTCTAGAGCACGTGCGGCGGTGGCGCCTGCTTGGGCGTTAACCCAGGGCGCTGCGGCTGCGACCAAGGTGGTGCCCAGCACCAAGGGGGGGGTGGACTGGGTTCTTGGGTGGACAGCGTAAGCCCAGGGTGCTCGGCCTTGGACGGTGTCGCTGGCGAGAAATGTGGGTTGAGCGCCCGCGGTGGTTGATGGGCAGGGGTGTGGTGCGCAGGCAGGTCGTGGCCTGCGACCGATGTCCCCGACCGTATTGCGTGTGTCACTCTGTTCATCTGTACCGCTCCGTCGATCTCCTAAGACGCAGGCGAATTATCCGGAGTTGATTCTTTTTTGAATAGAGCCACGGCAGAAATAGTGAGGGGTCCATAGCCCCCGATCACACCCAGTTGATCACCCCGCGGCCTTGAGTTTGTAAGTACGCATTGGCTTTAGAGAAATGACCGCACCCCAGAAAAGGCAAGGGCGGGCGCCGTGCGGACAGCGGTGAGGGGTGATTGGCTTTGAACACGCCATGGTGTGCGCCCGCATGGTCGATGAGGTCGCTGAACTTTTGCGCAAACGCACCCCACAGCAGAAACACTTTGGGCGCGGGGTCGTGTGCCACAGCTTGCACCACGGCGCGGGTGAACGATTCCCAACCCTGTTGCGCGTGCGAAGCGGGCGCGCCCAGCTCTACGGTGAGCACGGCATTGAGCAGCAGCACGCCTTGGCGTGCCCAGGCTTCGAGGTTGCCGTGGGCCGGTGGCGTTGCGCCCAGATCCCGTTTGATTTCGGCATGGATGTTGCGCAGGCTGGGCGGGATGGGCACACCTTGCGGCACAGAGAACGCCAGGCCCTGCGCCTGCCCGGGACCGTGATACGGATCCTGACCGAGGACGACCACGCGTACGGCGGACAGCGAGGTCAGCGTCAGTGCATGCAAGGCCTGCGCGGGAACAATGGGCGCGCCGGCGGCGGCGCGAGCCTCAAGCCGGGCGCGCAGCTCGCGCCCCTCGGGGCTCGTTTCAAAGTTTTGCCACAGCGCCTGCCAGCGCGCGTCCAGGCCTGTGGCGCTGGGCCATTGCCAGC
>CAZZAD010000082.1:0-8608 GCA_964652055.1 uncultured Burkholderiaceae bacterium
CCTCGTGCGTCTGGGGGTGCAAAAACACCGGAAAGTCACGCCCCACCGGCCGGTAGCCCGCACGCTGCATGTCCTGCGGCGTAGCGCCCACCACCACCCAGTCACGATCCGAACCCGCCCGACCCATGAGCGCATCACGAACGCTGCCACCTACGGCGTAGATCTTCATGTGTATGAGGCACCCAATAATTGGGGCCAGATCAACATTATTTTCGCGGCGCGCCAAAAATAATGTTGATCTGACCCCAATTGTTTTATTCGTTAGATGCCGCTTCTGTCCAGTCCTGCATGGCTGGCAGAGAGAGCATGTACTCACACCATGTTTTTAGCGCGGCGGGGATGGGGATGTCGTAGGTCACAAAACGTGTGATCACGGGGGCGAAGAAACTGTCGGCGATGGAGTAGTTGCCGTACAGGAAGGGGCCGCCGGTCACGTCGAGCGCTTCGGCCCAGATGGCTTTGATGCGGGCGACGTCCGCGGCCACGTCTTCGCGCGCCAGGGCAGCCCGTCCCTGCTCGGGCAGGCGCGCGCGCAGGTTCATGGGCAGGTGGGTGCGTAATGCTGAGAAACCCGAGTGCATTTCGGCCACGACCGCACGCGCCTGTGCGCGCAGGCCCACGTCGCGGGGCCAGCACGAGCCGCTCAGGTATCGCTCGTTGACGTATTCGCTGATGGCCAGTGAATCCCAGACATGCAGCGCGCCGCCTTCCACATTGACGCTGCGATCAATCAGGCACGGCACTTTGCCGCTGGGTGAATACGCCAGGATGTTGGCCTGGGTTTGCGGCTGCCCCAATGCGATGGGTTGCACTTCAAAACTCAGGCCCGCATGCGCCAGCGTGAGCCAGGCGCGCAAAGACCAGGACGAAGTGTTCTTGTTGCCGATGACCAGGGTCAGTTCCATGAAGCGCCTCTAAAAAGCAGTCAGGGGGCAATCTCTACCGCCGTGCGTGCGCGCGCCAATAATCCAGCCGCTCATGGCGGCCCAGGCCCGAGAGCATGTGCGCGGCTTCAATACGCATGGGCAAGAGCTGCATGCCCAGCTCGGGGGCGGGCAGATACGGCTGCCGGGTAGCGACGTTGTCACGCGCGAGGGAGTCGAGGCTGTCGCGCGAGAGCAGCGTGGGCCCGGGCAAACGCTCCATCAGCGCGGCCTGTGCGTAGGCGAAGGTGTCAGATAAAGCAATGACCCGGCGCGGGTGACCACTGGCGCGGGCAGCAAATTCCACGATTTCGCGCAGCGAAAAAATCTCGGGCCCACACAGTTCATAGGCCTTGCGATAACTCTGCGGGTTGTCGAGCGTGCGGGCCAGGGCCGCAGCCACGTCGAACACCGACACCGGTTGCAAGCGCGCATGACCCCGACCCACCGGCAACACCGGAGCCACACGCGCCAATTTTGCAAACAGGTTGAGGAAATGGTCTTCCGGACCAAACATCACGCTGGGCTGGTAGATCGTCCAGTCAGCGGTGCTTTGCCGCACCACGGCTTCGCCATCTCCGCGACTGCGCTGGTAATGCGAGGTGCCGTTACGGTCTGCGCCCAATGCACTCATGTGCAGCACACGCTTGACCTTGGCCTTGGCGGCGGCTTCCATCACACGCCGCACAAAATCCACATGCACGCTTTGAAATTCGGCCGGCGTGGCGTGCAAAACGCTGATGAGGTTGATCACTGCGTGTTGCCCGGCCATGAGGCGCGCGAGCACTCCAGGCTCGAATGCGTGTGTTTCCACTACGTCTACGGTAGGCAGCACGATCAGGTGTTTGGCGCGTTCACGGCGCCGGGTGGGCACCACAACACGGCAACCCTGCGCCACCAGGCGCGCCACCAGATGCCGGCCAACAAAGCCGGAACCGCCCAGGACAAGAATGTTTTTGTGAATCACAGCGCCCTCAGTCAGAAACACAGTCAGATATTGACCGGCCGAATGCTAAGGCTTGCCCGATTACGGCAGCTCGGAAACCTCAGCCCGTTTGGGCTCGATCTGTCCCAGGCGTGCACGCAACGAGGGTACCCGGCCATCACCCAGCACCGCGTAATAAATCACGGCATTGGCCAGAACGCGCTTGACGTAATCGCGCGTCTCGTTGAAGGGAATGGTCTCGGCAAATATCGCCCCTTCCACAGGGCGCGCCAGCGATGCGCGCCAGGCGCGTGAGCGCGAGGGCCCGGCGTTGTAGGCCGCGGTGGCCAGCAAGGCGCTGCCATCGAGATCATCAAACACATAGCGCAAATAGTTGGTGCCCAGACGCAGGTTCAGATCTGCATCGGTAATGCGGGTGTGTGAAAAATCCACCAGGCCCGCGCGCCGCGCCACGTAGCGCGCGGTGTTGGGCATGAGCTGCATGAGCCCCGCCGCACCCACCGACGAGCGCACATCCACCATGAAACGCGACTCCTGACGAATCAGGCCATACACCCAGGGCGCGTCGAGCTGCGCAGCGACCACATGGGTAAAGAGCTGCTCTCGATGCGGCGTGGGATAACGTTGATCGAAATTGAACTGGCCACGGGTGCGCTCGGAGGTGGCAATCACGCGATCCAACAGCCCACGCTGATGCGCAAACTGCGCCAATGCCAACAGCTCCTGGTCATCCATGCCCTGTCCAGAGCGGGCGGTGCGGACCTGCCAGTTCCATTCGCGGTTCCCCTCCACGCGCAGGCCCAAATCATAGAAACGCAAAGCGCGCTCAATGCCGGCGTTGGTTTCAAACTGCGCCACAGCCTCGAGCGTGGGCGTCACAGCGGCGGGTAAGCGCACGTCGTCGCCCAACGCTTCAGCAGCCAGCAGGCCGTAGTAGTGCACGCCGTTGGCAATGGAGCGCAGCAGGTCGTGTGCTGCCACGGTTTCTGCGGTCTCGCCCACTGCCAGCAACGCACGCGCCTGCCAGTACACCCAGCTGGGGTCGGCCTGCAGATCGGCAGGCATGCGCTCAATGCTTGTGCGCACCATGGCCCAGTCGGGGCCCTGGGTGTGCCGCAGCGCCGCGCGCACCCGCCACTCCAGCACTTCATCGGCGCGCGCCGTGCCAGGCACGACGCCCACCCAGACACCGCCGCGCAAATAGGCCTCGCGTGCCTCAGGGGCATGTTTGATGGCCAACATGTGACCCACGCGTCCCCAGGCCAGGGCACGTTCTTCAGGACTGAAGTGCAAATTCAACGCGTGCGCGTGGCGCAGCGCCAGATCGGGGTTGTCAGCCGACAGGCGCGCCAGAGCAACCAAGGCGATCTCGCGCTCCTGCAACGGGGCGTTGATCACTTTTTCGAGCCGCGTGGCCAGCGCCGTCAACCAAGCCGCGGGCCGATCCAGCGCGGCCTGCGCCTGCGCAGCAACAGGTGCAGGCGCACGCGCCGCCAGACGGCGCGCGGTGGTGAGCTGGTTATATTCAACCAGGACTCGTACGCGCTCCCACGCACTGATACGCCCGTCATCAATGAGCACCTCGGTCAGGCGCATGCAGCCGTCGCTGCCCGACTCACGGTGGGCCGCCAGTGCGGTACGTACTTCGCGCACCAGCGCATCTTTGCCTGCTGCGTCCGCTCCCTGATAGCGCGAGAGCAACGCCCAGCAACGCAGCTGCGCATCATCAGCCCAAACCACGGCAACGCGTTCGCGCTCAAAGGCGTTCCAGTCGCCCGCGCCTGCAGCACGCGCGCCCAAGGCTTGAGTCCATTCCAGACGCAGTCGATCCGCCACAAACGTTTGCGGATTGCGCTCGATAAACGCAGCCACATCCGCATCAATGCGCGCTGGCGCCTCAAACGACCGCAGCCGCAAGCGCAGCAACCAGAACTCGGGGTACATGGCCAGCGGGTGACTACGCCACAGTTTGTCGTTTTGCCGCACCAGTGCGGACAGGCGCTCGCGATCGCCCTTGCTTGCGGCCTCAAATGCGCTTAGCAGGGCCTCATCACCCGCGCGTCGATCCGGCACTGCGGGCCCAGCCCAGCTGGCCCCTGCCAGCAACAGCCACAATGCCGCCGAGAACCACAGCACCGCAAAAATTCGCAGGCGCTGCGTAGCATCCTCAGCCACATGCACGGACTGCTTCGAAGACAATGGCACGGACAGCACAGATCGCACGGCAAAAACCTTCACAAAAAATTTTCAGAACTTCCTAAGCGCATGGTAGTAGAGGAACACACTTCGTAACATCAAAAAACCATGGAAACCCCCCCGCCTGCCAACGATTCATCCGACGATGCACTGCAAAAGCGCAAACAAGCGCTGCGCGAGCAGCTCCTGGCGCTGCGCGCTGCAATGCCGCAACGCCTAGAGCGCGAAGAGGTGCTGATCAACCGCTCGCGGCGCTGGTTGAGCACCATGCCTGTCTCGCGCCTGGCTTTTTACTGGCCGGTGCGTGGCGAATGCGACTTGACCGCTTTGATGGGCGAATGGTTGCAAGCGGACGCGCGTCGCATTGCAGCACTGCCTGTGATTGAAAGCGATGTACTCGCTTTTGCCGCATGGACGCCCACCACCCGCATGACCGAAGGGCCCTACGGCATTCCCACACCGCCAGCGTCGGCTGCGCGCGTTGCACCTCAGGTGCTGCTCATCCCCTGCGTGGGCGTGGATCGAAACCGTTATCGCCTGGGCTACGGCGGCGGCTACTACGACCGCACCTTGGCCCAGCTCAGCCCTCGCCCTGTACTGGTGGGAATCTGTTTTGATCAAGGGCGTGTGAAAAGCCTGGCGCCGCAACCACACGACATCCGTATGGATCTGGTGATTACCGAATCGGGCGTGCTCTGACGCTCATATATACATCCCGTGAACACGCTTCAGCCCTATCGGTCATTCGACTGAGTTTCGCTCACAACCCAATGGTCTAGTCCGTCCTTGTGGCTTGCCTCGCCACGACGCAGCACCAAATATTCGCTCCGACGCACCGCCCTCGGCGATGCCGCGCTGGCGGACCGGGAATGGTGTGTCTTGTTTCAACTCAAACACAGATTACTCAACGATTGGCAGCGAGGAGACGGGCGATGGCAAACGCAATCAGTGCGATCCGACATGCTTTTTCGATCACACAGGATCAGCCTGCGGTGGCGCGAGCGGATTGCCAGATGTGCCATCCGACCGAGTCGGCGTTGCCGACTGCAGTTCGTTCGGCTCAAGCATTTGTAACGAATCTTCCCAATGCCTTAGTGCGCGCGGTGGACAACGCAATGCAGTGGCAGCCGCGGTGGCCAGATGTCGAGGTGCCGAAGTTGCCCACACCGCATTTGGCCCCATTGGCACTTATGCAGTACGCAACCGACCCGAGGCCCCTTAAGGCGCAACTCAACGACAAAGTGCAAGCTGCAGCATCGATGTGGGCCGCGGCTAAAGAATTGCCCGACGAGCTCTCACGACTGAAAAGCCGGGTCGCTTACCTCGAGCCTGAAGCGCTTGCCGGCATGGCGGGAGACAGGTTCGGGCAAGGGCTGCTTTTTGCCGCGACCTCACGATTGGGTGGGGCAATGGCGGGCATGCAAAAAGTCGCCCTGAACAATGGCTCAGTTACTAGAGAGCTGCCGCTATCTTTCAAGGAGGGTCCGGGCACACGCAACAACGCAGGCTTAAGCACGCACCCCCCCCCTGTTTTGCAAACGAAGGGCATCGATATTTGGGTTGCCCATAACGACCAAGGGATGCTCGGCGCAGCCGAGGAGCTTCTCATAAGACAGTACGGAACCAAAAGCTATAACACGGACGGTATCCGACTTCGTTCAGAAAAAAATGTCGTGACATTGGTTGCGACCGATAGCGAATCTAGAAGAAGCGTAGTCGGAACGATGAGCATTCGAGATGGCTCGGGCAACAACAAATTGAACGCTGATCGAACATTCCCTGAGGAAATGAATGACCTGCGTCGCGCGGGCGCAGAGTTAGTGGAATTCGGACGGTTCGCGATCGAAAAACCCAGCAGCGGCAAGCTCAATCTCGCCATTTTTCATGACCTGATGTGGGCAGCAACGGCGGTAGCAAAGCTTAACGGGATGAATTCGCGCGTTGTCATAGAAATCAACCCCAAGCATGCCGCGTTTTATAGAACTCTCAATTTCAATCCTATTGGGAAAGAAAAAACACACCAGGGCGTCGGGGCGCCAGCTCAACTATTTGTCATGGATCCGAGCTGGGTAAACATGGCTGATTTAAACCAAGTACCCAGAGGCTTTCGAGCCGCAGCCGAAGAAGGATATGGCGTGTTGCTTCCACGGCTGGTCGACCAACTCGGGTTGGCATCTTCTTACAAACCAACCCAAAGCACTCGTCAACGTCATTGAATGAGAAACGTATTTCTGTGCACCGTATTTCTGTGCACATTAAGCAGCTGAACCCTGTCAGTCCTGCACCCATGGCAAGCCATGCCAGCGCCAGCCATTGAAGTGGCCCCGCTGTTGGTGTTCATCTAAATCGCCCTCAAAACCTTCAAGCACGTTGTAGGCCGCGGTGTATCCCGCGGCGGCGGCGACGGTGGCGGCTTTGTGTGAGCGCACGGCGCTGCGGCACAGGAGCAACACCGCTTGCTCACGCTCCACCACGGGGTTCAACGCCTCGATAAACGCAGCGCTCTGGGGCAAACCCGGCCACTGCACATGCAGCGCGCCGGGCACGCGGCCCACGAATTTCACCTCCGCAGCCGTGCGCACATCCACGATCAGCGCTGCGCCCGCCTGCGCCAAGGCCCAGGCCTCGGGCGGCGTAAGGGCTCCGGCGTAGTTCAGATCGAGTGCATTGCGGCGCGCGGCGGCGCGCTCGAACAACACTTCAGGATGCGGCGCGAGGTGGGTCAGCGAGGCATTCATAAGCCTATTGGTCATAAGGGGCCATAAGAAGATCATCAGAATGACTTTGGATTGTGAGCGGACACCCCACCAAACCCAGATCGATTGGTTATAAACAAATCGCACATCCGTTCGAGAAGTGCCCCCCTTGTGCCCTAGCCTGCGCGGACTCTTTTTTTCGCACATCTTGTTCGCACATCAAGGGGTTTTTACGTGGACTGGCATTTTGTCTTGGGCGGCGCGGTGGTTGGTTTTGTGGTGGGCGCCACAGGCGTGGGGGGCGGTTCACTCATGACGCCGTTGCTCACGCTGGGCTTTGGCATACCGGCGCATGTTGCGGTGGGCACTGACCTGCTGTTTGCCGCCACCACCAAGGCAGGCGGTGCCGTGGCCCATGCGCGGCGCGGCGGTGTGAACTGGCCCATCACCGCGTGGCTGGTGGCGGGCTCGGTGCCAGCAGCACTCGTTACGTTATGGGCACTGCACGCGCTGGCACCCGACGCCACCGCGTTTGCTCGCATCGTGACGCCTGCTCTGGGCATTGCGTTGCTGCTGACCGCGACTGCACTCATTTTCAAAAAGCAAATTCAGGCGCTGGGCCGGCGACTGGCGGGACGCAGTGAGCGGGTGACGGGACTGGTGGTGAAGGGGCTGGTGGCCACGGGCGATGCCGGGTCTGTGGCAGTGACGCTGGACCGCACGCTCGACAGCCCCATTCGCCCGGTGCCCACAACCTTGCTGGGTGCGGTCATAGGCACGCTGGTCACGCTCACTTCGGTGGGCGCGGGCGCCTTGGGGGTAGTGGCCCTGCTCTTTTTGTATCCGCTGCTGTCGGCGCGCCAGATTGTGGGCGCCGACATTGCACATGCCGTGCCGCTCACGCTGGTGGCTGGGGCCGGACACGCCATCCTGGGTACGGTGGATTGGTCGCTGCTGGGTGCGTTGCTGGTGGGCTCACTGCCTGCCATTTCGCTGGGCGCTGCAGTGGCGCACCGGCTGCCGGAGCGGGCGCTGCGCACGGCACTGGCCTGCATGCTGGTTTTTGTGGCTTTCAAACTGCTGTTTAGTTGAGGTTGGGTTATGTACCGCTACGACACCATTGACCGCCAACTCGTGCTCGAACGGGTGGCCGAATACCGCGACCAGACACGGCGTTTTCTGGCCGGGCAACTGAGTACCGAAGAGTTCATGCATCTGCGGCTGCGCAATGGGCTGTACATGCAGCGCCATGCGCCCATGCTGCGCATTGCCATTCCTTATGGGCTGCTTTCCAGCACGCAGCTGCGCAAGCTGGCGCACATTGCGCGCCGCTATGACCGCGGCTACGGCCACTTCACCACGCGCCAGAACATGCAGTTCAACTGGATCAAGCTGGAGGAGTCACCCGACATCCTGGCCGAACTGGCGGAAGTAGAAATGCACGCCATCCAGACCAGCGGCAACTGCGTGCGCAACATCACGTCGGACGAGTTCGCCGGCGTGGCGCCCGATGAGTTGGTGGATCCGCGCGCCCTGGCCGAGATCCTGCGCCAGTGGTCGACGTTTCATCCCGAGTTCAACTGGCTGCCGCGCAAGTTCAAGATCGCCATCAACGGAGCGCGCGAAGACCGTGCGGCGGTGGCGTTCCATGACATTGGTCTGCACGTACTGCGCGGCGCCGATGGTCAGCTGGGCTTTCGCGTTCTTGTGGGTGGCGGCATGGGGCGCACGCCCGTCATTGGCGCGGTGGTCCGCGAATGGCTGCCCTGGCAACACGCGCTCAGTTACGTGGAAGCCATTTTGCGGGTCTACAACCGCCATGGCCGGCGCGACAACAAGTTCAAGGC
>CAZZAD010000082.1:8618-11674 GCA_964652055.1 uncultured Burkholderiaceae bacterium
GCTGTTGCTGGATCTGGACACCCAAGGTCATGCGGGCAAGGCGCTGGGCGTGGAAGAGTTTGCGCGGCAAGTGGAAGAAGACTTTGCTCAACTCATCGATGGGCCTGCCACGATCACGCAACGCGAGCTGGACCGCGTGAGCGCTTTCTTTACGCCGCCCGCCTACGCGAACGCCCCGGAAGTTGACCTGGCCGCCTATGGCGACAAAGCCTTTGCGCGCTGGGTAGGCCGCTGCGTGAAGCCGCACAAGGTCCAGGGTTATCGCTCGGTGGTGTTGTCACTCAAGCCCACCGGCATTGCACCGGGCGACGTCACCGCCGAGCAGATGGATCTGGTGGCCGACTTCTCCGAGCGCTACGGCTTTGGTGAGTTGCGTGTGTTGCACGAACAAAATCTGACTCTGCCGGACGTGCGCACGGATCAGCTCTATGCCCTGTGGCAGGAAGCGCGGCGTGCGGGGCTGGCCACACCCAACATTGGGCTGCTCAGCGACATCATTGCCTGCCCCGGTGGCGACTTCTGCGCGCTGGCCAATGCCAAGTCCATCCCCATTGCGCAAAGCATTCAGGAGCGCTTTGAAGACCTGGACTACCAGCACGACATCGGCGAGCTCAACATCAACATCTCGGGCTGCATCAATTCCTGCGGCCACCATCACGTAGGCCACATCGGCGTGCTGGGCGTGGATAAGGACGGCGAGGAGTGGTACCAGATCTCGCTGGGCGGCGCGGATGGCTCATCGGCCGCCAGCGGTCGCAATGCCATTGGCAAAATCATTGGCCCGTCATTCACCGCCGCCGAGGTGCCCGACGTTATTGCGCGCGTGCTGGAAACCTATGTGGCACAGCGTGAAGAAGGTGAGCGCTTTGTCGATACGGTGATGCGCATTGGCCTGTTGCCCTTCAAGGAAAACGTGTACCGCAGCGGCGTGCACGCACATGAGCGCCTGCCCGACCGGCTGCATGAGGAACGCGCTGCAGTTCCCAAACGCACGGAGGCCCTGACATGAGTGCACGCATCCTGACCGTTGAAGGCACCTGGATTGACAGCCCATGGCACGTGCTGCGTGATGAACAAGAAGGGGTGGCCGCGGACCAGCCCGTGCTGTTGCCGCTGCAAACCTGGCTGGCACGCAAGGCACAAGGCCCACTGAATGCGCACAACAGCGTGTGGCTGGCAGGCAGTGACGACCCCGCTGCGCTGGCGCCTGATCTGGTGCCATTGCCCCTGATCGCCATCGACTTTCCGCGTTTTTTTGATGGCCGGGGCTACTCGACTGCTGCTCTGCTGCGCCGCTACGGCTACCTGGGTGAGCTGCGCGCCATAGGTGAAGTGCTGATTGACCAGGTGTTTCAACTCAAGCGCGTGGGCTTTACGTCATTTGCCCTGCGTACGGACCAAAATGCTGATGATGCGGTGGCCGCGCTCACGCGCTACTCCAACACCTATCAGGGCGCCGTGGACAACCCGCTGCCTCTGTTTCGGCGCCGACAACAAACGGCCGCAGTGGGCTCGCCGTCATGAATGCCGCACGCATTGAAAGCGCTCTAGCGCTGCTGCGTGAGGCCGCCGCGTTGCAACCCGCAACGTTCTCCACGAGCTACGGTGCTGAGGACATGGTGCTGCTTGACCTCATCAGCCAGCGCAAACTTTCCATTGCCGCCTTCACGCTGGACACGGGCCGCCTGCCGGAAGAAACGTATCAGCTGATGCAGCAAGTGGAAGAACGCTATGGGCGCGTGGTGGAGGTGATGTTCCCCGACGCACAACGCGTGCAGCAATTGGTGGCCGCTCAAGGCATTAACGGCTTTTATGACAGCGTGGAAAACCGCAAGGCCTGCTGCGGTGTGCGCAAAGTGGAACCCCTGGCGCGCGCCCTCAAAGGCAAAGCGGCCTGGGTCACCGGCATGCGCGCGTCGCAATCGGTCACACGTGCAGGACTCGCGCCGAGCGCTCCCGATGCCGAATACGGTCTGACCAAATTCAATCCGCTGCACGACTGGTCCGATGCCGACGTGTGGGACTACCTGCGCGAGCACAGCGTGCCCACCAACGCGCTGCACGCCCGCGGTTACGCCAGTATCGGCTGCGCACCGTGCACGCGCGCCATCACCGTGGGCGAAGACATCCGCGCCGGCCGCTGGTGGTGGGAGAACGCCGACACCAAAGAATGCGGCCTACATGCGCGCAAGACCATTCCTTTGAAAGAGACTGTATGAGCACCACCACCGCGTCGCGTCTGACGCACCTCGACTGGCTGGAGGCCGAGGCCATTCACATCATGCGTGAAGTGGCCGGACAAACCGCGCACCCGGCGCTGCTCTTTTCTGGCGGCAAAGATTCCATCGTGATGCTGCATCTGGCCACCAAGGCATTTCGGCCCGCGCGCTTTCCGTTTCCCCTACTGCACATCGACACGGGACACAACTTTCCCGAGGTGATTGCCTTTCGCGATGCGCGTGCCGCAGAGTTGGGCGAGCGGCTCATCGTGCGCACGCTGGACGAGTCCATTGCCAAGGGCCGCATCGTGCTGCGCACCCCAGACGAGTCGCGCAACCGGCATCAGAGCGTGACACTGCTCGATGCCATTGCTGAATTTGAATTTGATGCGCTGATGGGCGGCGCGCGCCGCGATGAAGAAAAAGCGCGCGCTAAAGAGCGCGTGTTCAGCTTCCGCGACGAGTGGGGCCAGTGGGACCCGAAGAACCAGCGGCCTGAGTTGTGGAACCTCTACAACGCCCGTGTGCACAAGGGCGAACACATGCGCGTGTTCCCCATCAGCAACTGGACCGAGCTCGACGTGTGGCAATACATCGCGCGCGAACGCCTGGCCGTTCCTTCGATTTATTTTGCGCACGTACGCCCCGTAGTGCGCCGCCCCGGCGGGCTGCTGCCGGTAACGGAGCTGACACCGCCGCGCGCGGGCGAAACCGTGGAACAGGTAAGCGTGCGTTTCCGCACGGTGGGCGACATCTCCTGCACCTGCGCGGTGGAGTCCACCGCAGCTGATCTGGCTGCCATCCTGGCCGAGACCATAGGCGCCACCCTGCCCGAGC
>CAZZAD010000083.1:0-11564 GCA_964652055.1 uncultured Burkholderiaceae bacterium
TTGAGTAGAGCGAATTGCCCGTGACGGCAAGGCGGGGGTTGGGTGGACGGTTACTAAGAAAGGAACTCAAGTCACGGCTTATAGAGATGGCAATACGGTTTTTAAGCATCCCAATGAAGTGATTGAGATCGTCGAAGGTGACTTTCAGGGGCGAAAAATTGAACTGAAGAAGCACGAACAGTTCGGTCTTAAGTTGGCGATCGTTAGAAATCAGAACGATTTGGGTTCGCCACTTCCGCAGGAAGTTTTTCCGCGACTGGTTGAGCTCAACGGATTGTGGATTGCTCAGCGCCATTGGCCTGGACCCGTGCCGATTGGTTTGAATCCACTGGATGAGAAGGTTTTTAGTGCGAACCGCAGTCACTACGCGCATCAGACCATGCACTTTGCTCAGTCCAAATACCCAGCCACATTCACGTTGTCTGAAGATAGGCGTGGATTTACTACCGTGTTGGAAACGATGTGGTTGTTTCGGATTGGGATCGGGTCAACCTCCGGCATGTGGATGGCAAGACCGGTTGGTTCGACCTTGCGGCTGTATGGCCTATCGAGTTCTTGAAAAAAATGAAGTAAGCAGAAGAAAAAATTCAGGAGTGCTGGGAACAATTCAGCGGTTAGCCACGTCCAGGTTTTTTTGCGCAACCAGTTTCCACCGCCGCACCACCTTCATCACGCCGTGATACGCCAACAGCCGCAGCGGCATGCGCCACCACTGATATCGCACCGACAACCACCGCGTGGCCCAGCGGGCTTTGCGGGTGGGGCCCGCGTCGGGGTGATGCGGGGGCAGGGTGTGGCTGGCGAGGTGCACAACCCACGAGGATCGTTTGAATGACTGCTGGCACTGCGCATCCAGGTGCTGCAGCGCTTCGGTCTGATCGGCGGTGTGTGTGAACCACGTTTGCACAAACGGCAGCGCATACGTCAGTGCGGGCACCAGGCGCAGCTCGCTGGTGCGTTCACTCAACACCTGAGGGAAACTTTTTTCGGTGACACAAAAGTGTGTGAGCAAAGTGTTGAGGTCCACCAGATCGCGCAGCTTGGACGTGCAATCCGAGTCGATAAACACGTGTGCGGCCATGTGCAGGATCTGGTCCTCGGGTGCCAGTGCAAGCCAGGGCGTGTCCGCCACGCGGCGTGTGCGTGGCAAGAGCAGCGCCGTGGGTGGCGAGCTGCGTGTGGTCGGTGGCAGGATGGCGTGATGCAGGTCCAGCTCCAGTGCGGCGCCGGGGTAACGCAGCGGCGGCAACTCGTGTGACCAGGCGCGGTAGTAACGCTGGTCGTAGTCGTCCATTTCGCTGTCAAAGCGCCAGCCTGCGGTGCGTAGCGCCGCTTCAGCTGCAGACAGTTGATGCGGATGGACCAGCACATCCACATCATTGGGAATACGCCCCGGTGCAATGGGTAGAGCCTGCATGACGTAGGCCGCACCCTTGAGCAGCACCACGTCGATGTTCAGAGGTACCAGCACGCTGGCCACCCGCGCCAGCTCGACGCGCAGCATCTGCACGAGGTAGTGCGACTGGGCCAGGGCGCCTTGCAGTTGTTGCCGGATGGGCGCCGTGAGTTCACCTTCCATGCCGGCGGCGTGCACGTGATGCGCAAGCACGGCCAGCAGACGCGACAGCCTTGCGGCGCGCACGGTGACGTCCCATTGCGGCGCAGACCAGCTGCTTGTGATCTGTGGCGTGCGCAGCGCATCGAGCAGGCGCTGTACGTGGGGCGCGGGGCTCAGTGGGGCGTTACGCATCGGCAAGCATCCCAGTCAGCGTGTGGATGGCCTGATCCAGATCGCTGTAGACCAATCGATAGCAGGCGCTGGTTTCAAGCAGGCGCGCCACGGCATCAAACCCGGCGCGGCCCAGGATCTCGTAATTGAATGAGTTCACGGCCAGCTTTGAAAATGCGCGCGACTTCATCATGGGCTCGATATGCAGCGTGACGCTGGGGTCGAACTTTGGAAACACCACCAGCGCAGGTCGGGCCGCTTCCTTGCAGCGAAGTACTGCATCACGCATGGGTGCCAGGTGTGCCACGGTGCCCTTGCGTGTTTTGGGAAAGGACGGGCCCAACACCGCATCGCCCGAAAAGTTGCGGATGATTTCTATGGACTGATTCTTTAGGGACACCGGGCGCAGCAGCGGTAGTAGAGCACTGTCATCGAGCCGCACCACGCCAAACTCATCGGACAACAACCGAAAGCCGCGCAAGGTCATGGCCGCTGTGAGCGTGCTCTTGCCCGACCCCGGCAAGGCGGGTAACACGATGGCGCGCCCATCGCGCTCCACCACGCCAGCGTGCAGAAGTAAAAATGAGTTGAGTCGGTCAGCCAGCAGATAGTTCAGTCCCCATTCAATCAGGGGCAGGTGGGTGTCTGCAGGAAAAGGTTCAAAGAGCAGTTCGCCGTCAGAAAAAAATTCCACCTGGGGCCGCAGCCAGCGGCGCACGCCGTGTGCGGCGCGGATGTCGGCTGTGGCCACGCAGAACGTGTCGTCTGGCGTAGCCTCAAAGGCGTGATAGATGTGGTGCAGCACGCGGGCCACTTCAGGCAGATCAGAGCGCAGCCTGATGCAGGCAGCACCCAGATCAAGCGCCAGGCCCTGCGTGGCAAGGCACTGGTGGGTTTGCTTGAGCGCAGCTTCAGACAAAATCACGCGGCCTCGTCTTGCGTCAGTTCATCCACTAGCTTCAAGGCTTTGAGGACATCTACGGTCTGGATGGCATGGTCCAACGCTTGGGGGGCCTCGTCCGCTTGCAACCAAAGCGTGAGCGCCTGCGCAATCTGCTCTACGGTGCAACCGATACCGGTGCACATGGACAACACTTCCGCCGCTGCTGCATTCAGTACATGTGTATCCCAGGTGATCGGGTTAAACACCACACTTTCTTCGTCGTAGTCCACCACTTGCAGAGCAGGCGCAGCGCGATAAACAGTAGAGGTCATAACGTTGTGATAAGCAAGGACAGCCAAGGAGATCAGATAAAAACAAAGGGCCGGCGGTGCCGGCCCCGTTGCATGTCATGTGAATTGAATTAAGTTCTGGCGCGTGCCACCACGGAACTAAAGCAGCTTTTTTTGCAATGTGCGCCGCCGTTGCTTTGCCATGCGTACCCGATAATTTTGCCGTCACTGTCGGCGTAGGCCAGTGCAAAGCGCCTTTCAATTTTGCGCTTGCTTAGCCTGGGTGTCGTGGCATCAAATTTGGTCACCAGGGTGGCAGGGTTGGATTCAGAGTTCACGTCATCGAGCCGGAATATCGATACTTTATTTGGCCCGATGAAATACTTGCCCGGCTCGGCCACAACCTTGCCATCGCGATCCGGAAACCCCACTTCATACACGCTCAAACGAACCCTTAACCACTCGTCAGGTTCCGAAAGCCCTGTCGCCATGATCCGTGTCGGTTTGGGTTGCAGGCGGGCATTGTCCAGACAGGCTGTGAAGGTGGTGCGGCTTGCGCCTGTCGCGGAGGTCACCGTCATGACCAGCGGTGCAGACAGCGAACCCACCACCAGACGTCTGCGGGCAGTGGTTTGTGGCGCAGGTGTTTGGGGGGCAGGTTCATTTTTTTCAGAATCTTGGACTTGCATAGAAGGACGCTTTGTGTACGACGAAGGGCAACACGCTAGCCAAGTGCACCCTTCGGGTCAACCAAAAATGCGATATCGCTTCATTTATCTGCGGTACGTCACCATTCTTTACGGCTCCCGGAGTAGAAAAGGTGGGGCAGAGGCCCCCGCCTCAAGCGCGTGGCACCATCAAACAACCCTCTATGGCTCTTGTCATCGCTCCGTAGGCATCGCAATGATGTCGCCCCTGACCGTGGGCCTGGCCTGGGTTGCCGATGACGGTTTGCCTCAGGCTAAAGTGCTGCGCGATGACCAGCCTGAATCTGCTTGCCCTTTCTCTGCGTTTCACCGCCCGCGACTGGCGGGCCGGTGAGTTGCGCCTGCTTGCTATCGCGCTGGTGCTGGCCGTGGCTGCGGTGGCCAGTGTGGGGTTTTTTGTGGACCGTATGCGTGCTGGGTTGCAGCGTGATGCGGCGCAGTTGTTGGGGGCAGATCTGGTGGTATCGAGTGACGCGCCTTTGGAAGCTGCGCTGCTGGATCGGGCGCCGCGCCGCGGGGTGTCCACCGCGCAGACTGTGACCTTCCCCAGCATGGTGATAAGCGTGCGGGACCGTGAGGTGACGGCGCTGGTGGCGGTCAAGGCGGTGTCGCAGGCGTACCCCTTGCGTGGAGCGCTGCGCATCAAGCCCCGCGTGGATGCGGCCGAGGAACTTGCGCAAGGCGGGCCTGCGCGCGGCACGGTGTGGGTGGATGCGCAGCTGCTGCAGGCGCTGCATCTGAATCTGGGCGATGCGCTGCAGTTGGGCGATGCGGTGTTCACCGTGGAGCGCGTGATCATCCTGGAACCGGACCGGGGCATGGCCTTTATCAACTTTGCGCCGCGGGTGATGCTGTCTTTGGCCGATCTGCCCGCGACGGGGTTGATTCAACCGGCCAGCCGCGTCACCTATCGATTACTTGTGGCTGGTAAGCGTGACGTGGTGCGGGCGTTCAAGGCTGAGGTGGAGCCCCGGCTTGCGCGCGGTCAGCGCATTGAATCGCTGGAATCCGGGCGGCCCGAGATTCAACGCACGCTGGAGCGTGCTGAGCGTTTTCTGGCGTTGGTGGCGCTGCTGGCCGCACTGGTGGCTGCGGTGGCTGTGGCGGCGGCAGCGCGTCGGTTTACCGCGCGGCATCTGGACAGTTGTGCCGTGATGCGTTGCCTGGGTCTGGGGCAGCGTGAAATTTTTGCTTTGTTTGCGTTGGAGTTTTTGTGGGTGGGGTTGGCCGCAAGTGCGCTGGGCGTGGCCGGCGGTTTTGGTTTGCACTTTGTGTTGCTCAAGCTATTGGGCACCTTGGTGCCCACCGCGCTGCCGGTGCCCACGGGAGTGCCAGCGATGCAGGGGTTTGCCATGGGGCTGGTGCTGCTGCTGGGGTTTGCGCTGCCGCCTCTGGTGCAGCTGCGTCACGTGCCGCCATTGCGCGTGCTGCGCAAAGAGTTGGGTCCGCCCACGCAGGGCCTGGCTCTGAGTTACTTGCTCGGTCTGGGTTGCTTTGTAGGGCTGCTGCTTTGGGCTGCGGGTGACATCAAGCTGGGGCTGCTGGCCGCAGGCGGATTTGCTGCGGGCATCGTGCTCTTTGCCGCGGTGGGTGGGGCGCTATTGCTGCTGTTGCGTCCGCTGCGCGCTATGACAGGGCGATTGGGCATTACGTGGCGCTTTGCGGCGGCGGCCATGCAGCGCCGACCTGCGGCCACCGTAGTGCAGCTGGTGACCTTGGCCATAGGGCTGATGGCCTTGCTGCTGCTGACCGTGATCCGCACTGATCTGGTGGGCTCATGGCGGCAGGCGGCACCCGCGGATGCGCCCAACCGTTTCATCATCAACATCCAGCCTGAACAACAACACCTGGTGGCGCAGCGTCTGCGTGAGGCCGGGGTGCGTGCGGTGCAGCTTCATCCCATGATTCGTGGCCGGCTCATTGCCATCAACGGCAACAACGTGAACCCCGAGCAGTTCAGCAATGACCGGGCGCAGCGCCTGGTGGACCGGGAGTTCAATCTGTCGTACGCCGCTCAAGCGCCAACGCACAACACATTGACGGCAGGGCATTGGTTTGCTCCCGACGCCCACGAACTTTCTATCGAAGAGGGCATCGCCAAGACCTTGAACGTGAACCTGGGTGATGAGCTGACGTTCCTCATTGCGGGTGAGCGCATCAGCGCCCGCACTACCAGCCTGCGCAAGGTGAGCTGGGACTCTATGCGCGCCAATTTCTTTGTGATCATGTCGTCGGGATTGTTGGCGCATCAGCCTCACAGCTTCATGACAGCCTTTCATCTGCCCGCGGGCGCGTCCAGCGTGCAGGCGCGTGTGCTTCGCGAGTTTCCCAATCTGACGTTCATCGACACCAGCGCCGTGTTTGCACAGGCGCAGGCCGTGCTGGACCAAGTAACGGCCGCAGTGGAGTTTCTGTTTGTATTTACTTTGATGGCCGGGCTGCTGGTGCTCTACGCCGCGCTGACTGCAACGCATGACGAGCGTGTACGTGAGGCCGCTTTGTTGCGCGCGCTGGGCGCCAGCCGGGCGCAGCTGGCGCGTGTGCAGACCACCGAGATGCTGCTTCTGGGTGCATTGGCTGGGTTATTGGCGGCCGTGGGCGCCAGCGCTACCGGCTGGGCACTGGCGCGTTACGCGTTTGATTTTCCCTATGCGCCTTCGGTCTGGATCTTGGTGGCCGCCATGGCCGCAGGTTGCACCTGCGCGCTGGTCGGGGGCTGGTGGGGTTTGCGGCGCGTGCTCGATACGCCCCCCCTGGCCACGCTGCGTGAGGCGTAATCTCCCGCCTTTGTTTTTATTAACTGCTCCAAGGAGTGCTACAAAATGATGAGCAAAGTGGGTTCGGCTTTGTGGGCTGCTGTGGGTGCAGCGCTGCTGATAGCAGGTTGCGCGAATACGCTTCTGGAGCTGACCGAAAAAAAATACATAGATGGCGAATTGCCAGTGCCCGAGAACTACAACACTTGGACCAAGAAGTTCGATGCACTACAGCGCCCCGAGATCAAGCAGGTGCGTGAGGTCTACGTCAACGCTACCGGTGCGCAGGCCAAAGGTGACGGTCCCTTGCCCAACGGCTATATGTCGGTGATGGAAATCTGGTCGGTTCAGTCCAATCCAGACACCACGCCCAAGCTCGATGCCAACGGCAAACTGATCAAAGACAAGCTGCAGAAAATTTTTGTGATGGCCAAAGGTGAGGGTTGGGGCGAGAGCGTGAAGCCCGCCGGGCTGCGCAATGGCGATTGGGTGTACAGCGCCTATATGCCCAATGGCATCACTGCTGCACCGGATCTGGCCGCATCGTGCCGCGGTTGCCATCTGGCCCTGGCCGACAAGGACTACATGCCGCGTTATGACGAGTACTACAAGGCGGCTGCGCGCTGAGGTTTATCAGGAGCAGTGCTGCGCAAGCTCGTCGCCCCGGGGTACGACCTGTCTTTTGATTACATCTTGCACAGCAGTTCTACTGCGCTCCCGTTTGTGTTGCTGCGCCGTTTTGCGCAGCACCTTTCCCTCACCCTCGATCCCTCTCCCGGAGGGAGAGGGAGGTTAAAAGCCCCTCTCCCTCCGAGAGAGGGGTTGGGGGCGAGACAGGGAATTCGAGCCGCATGCGGCTCGCCTGTCGAGCGGTGTCGGCCTACGAGCCGACACGCGCCCTGCAAGGGAGGGAAGACGGTGTCGCAAATTAGGGAAAGCTAAATAATTCATGCCCCTCGATTCCTTGTTAATCATGCTTCTAGGCGCCGCCATCGTGGTGCTCACTGGCGCTCTGCTCTACGTGGTCCGCAGCGGCAGTGCTCGCGTGCAACTGGATGCCCTGTCGCGCGATAACGAACGTCTTGAACGCGAACTGCGGCAAGCCGTGGAATCGGCCGCGGCCAGTGTGCGCAATGAAACCGGTGCGCGGCTCACGCAGCTGCAAACCGCCTTTGGCATGCAGGGCACGCAGGCGCTCGAGGCCCAGGCGAGCAACCTGGCCGCCTATGGCCAAACGCTGCAACAGCAGCTGACCGAGGTGCGCAACACGCTGGAAAACCGCCTGCGTGATCTGCAAAACGACAACAGCGCCAAACTCGAACAGATGCGCCTGACCGTGGACGAACGTCTGCACACCACCTTGCAGGCGCGGCTGGGCGAGAGTTTCAAGCTGGTGTCCGAGCGCCTGGACCAGGTGCACAAAGGGCTGGGCGAAATGCAGGTGCTGGCCGCCGGGGTAGGGGACCTCAAGCGCGTGCTCTCCAACGTCAAAACGCGCGGCACCTTTGGTGAGATGCAACTGGCCGCGTTGCTGGAACAGGTGCTCTCGCCCGAGCAATACGCGGCCAACGTGGCCACGCGGCCGCAATCCAATGAGCGCGTCGAGTTTGCGGTCAAGATGCCCGGCCGTGATGGCAATCAGCCCGTGTGGCTGCCCGTGGATGCCAAGTTCCCCAGTGAAGACTATGAGCGGCTGCTGCTGGCGCACGATGCGGCTGATCGTGATGGCGTTGAAACCGCCGCGCGCGCGCTGGAAGTACGCATCCGCCTGGAGGCGCGTGCTCTGCGCGAGAAATACGTGGAGCCGCCGTACACCACAGACTTCGCCATTCTGTTTTTGCCCACCGAGGGCCTGTTCGCCGAAGTATTGCGCCGCCCGGGTTTGGCCGAAGCGCTGAACCGCGAACTGCGCATTGTGATTGCCGGACCCACCACGCTCTACGCCATGCTCAACTCATTGCAGATGGGCTTTCGCACGCTGGCGCTGGAGCAGCGCTCGGCCGAGGTCTGGCAGATCCTGGGCGCGGTGAAAACCGAGTTCGGAAAATTTGGTGAAGTCCTGGCCAAGGTCAAGAGCCAGCTGCAAACGGCCTCGAACACCATCGAGCAGGCCGAAACCCGCACCCGCCAGATGGGCCGCGCACTCAAACAGGTGGAAGCGTTGCCGGTGGAAGCCGCAGCGAAGGTGTTGCCCGATGAGACGGGGGAGCTGAGGTAATCCACCCGGGCTTGTAGGTTGGCGGTGAGCGCAGCGAACCCCAACACTGATGCCGCGGCCATGGTTGATGTTGGGGTTCGCTGCGCTCACCGCCAACCTACACGTCGACGCGTTTCGATTAACGCAACCCCAGCCACCCCAACCGCTCAATCCCTGTCTTCAAGGTCTCGTCCTGTTTGGCAAAACAAAATCGCACCAGGCGGCTTTCCTTGGGCGCGGAATAAAACGCCGATAGTGGAATGGCGGCCACGCCAAATTCTGTGATGAGCCGCTGCGCAAACGCTGCCTCGGGTTCATCGGAAACGGCGCTGTAATCGGCCAACACAAAATAGGTTCCCTCGCACGGCAGCAGTCGCAGCTTTGAATCACGCAAGCCTTTGACAAAGAAATCACGCTTGCGTTGATAAAACTGCGCCAGTGTTTGCCAGGGCTTGGGGTCAGACAGGTAGCTGGCCAGCGCATGTTGCGCCGGCGTGTTCACTGCAAACACCATGAACTGATGCACCTTGCGAATTTCTGCACTGATGGCGGCCGAAGCACAAACGAACCCCACCTTCCATCCCGTGGTGTGAAAGGTTTTGCCAAAGCTCGATATCACCACGCCATGCGCGTCCAGCAGGGGTGAGCGTGCCAGTGACTGATGCACCTGGCCGTCAAACACGATGTGCTCGTAGACCTCATCGGACAACACCAGAATGCCGGTGGCTGCAACAAGCTGCTCAAGCGCGCGCAAGTCGCTCTCACGCAGCGTGCGGCCCGTCGGGTTGTGCGGGAAGTTCAGGATCAGCATCCGCGTGTGCGACGTCACTGCAGTGCGCACTCGGTCCCAATCGGGAGCAAAGCCCTGCGTCGCATCCAGGGGTACGGGCACTACACGCCCACCGGCCAGCGTGACCGCAGCGGCATAGCTGTCATAGACGGGTTCGAACACGATGACTTCATCGCCGGGGTGCACCAAGGCCAGCACGGCGGCCATCAGGGCCTCGGTGGCGCCAGCCGTGATGGTGATCTCGGATTCTGCGTCCCAGGTTTTGCCGTACACCTGCTCCTGTTGCTTTGCTACCGCTTGACGCAGCGCGGGCAATCCGGTCATGGGGGCGTATTGGTTGTGGCCCTGCGCCATCGCCTCAGTCAGCAGTTGCCGCAAGCGCTCATCGCAATTGAAGTCGGGAAAACCCTGCCCCAGGTTGATGGCGCCGTGCTGCGCGGCCAGTTGCGACATCACGGTGAAGATGGTGGTACCGACGTCAGGCAGGCGACTGGCGCCCAGACGAAGCGTAGAAGTGTGCATTTGAGAATTCTCGAGTGCGTGAGCAGTGCGTGGTAAGGGTTTGAGTGGCCGGAATTGTCCGCTTTCTCGACGCATTTGTTACGGGAGAAATCGCCAGTTCCTGACAAAATTAGGCGCTGCTTTTTTTTGCCCACGCGTTATTGGCCCTTTTGAGTTCATGAACCTCGCATCCGGAAACAAAGTCAGTCTTGTACGGGCCACGCTTGCAGACCGCGAGCGTGTTTACCAATGGTTTGCGCATTCGGATCTGACGGCGCGCACCATGGGCCCACCCGTGTTTACAGATTGTCCGGTGCCCAGCTATGAAGTCTTTTGCGAGACCTGGTTGCCGTATTACTTTGATGGCACACAGCCCTTTGATGGGCGTGGTTTTGTGATTCGTGTCGACGATGAGGACGTGGGCTTTCTCAGCCATGGTCCGATTGATCTGTTTCGTGATGTAGTCGAAATCCGTTTCTGGCTTGCCTCAGGCCAGTTCACCGGCAAGGGGTTCGGGTCCGATGCGATACGCACGGCCTGCACCTGGTTGCAGTCAAACTTTGGCGTCAACCGCTTTCTGGCGCGGCCCTCGCGGCGCAACGTGCATGCCTTGCGGGCCCTGCGGCGTGCGGGCTTTCGTGAAACCGACCTGGAGTCGCGCGAGGTCAAGTCGCGGCTTGAGCTGGGCCCGGGGACCCACGGCGATGAAATGCTGATGTTCCACATGCTGGACATGCCACCGGCGCGGCTTGATGTGCAGCCCGGGCAGACCTACGTGTTTATTGATAGCGAGTTCACCAATCTGACGGAACCACGCCTCATCAGCGTGGGTGCAGTGGCCACCGATGCCACGGCGTTTTACTGTGAGCTGTCTGATTTTCCCGTGCCGCATTGCAGCCCCTTCGTGCGCAGCACGGTATTGCCGCTGCTCGATGGTGATGCGGTACCTCACCCTATGGCCAAGCAGTCGTTTGCGCAATGGTTGAACGCGCGCAGCGCGGCTGCGCCTGCAGTGCTGGTTTCGGATTCGGGCTTTGATCGCTGGGCCATAGCGGACCTGTTGGGCCGCGAAGATCTGCCACCCGGCGTGCAGTGGGTGCGCGTACCGATCACGTATGAGTTTCTGGATGAGACCGCACACCAGCTGGGGTTGCGGCGCCACCACGCGCTCGATGATGCGCGGGCGTTGCGGCATGCCGTGCTTACGAGTGGCAAGAAATAAGCGTCGCGTCGAAACGTTCTGGCGAAATAATCTTGAGGGCGGAGGCGCTGGCGCGTTGGGCTAAAACCAGCAGAGCTTTGTCTCGGGTAAGCAGCGCTTGCGCGCCTGAACTGATCGCCAGATCAAGCAACTTCTGATCGTCTGGATCGCTGCAGCGCCAGGGGGCCATCTGGTTCACATCGACCGTGACCGCCAGCGTGCGCCAGTGTTGCAGCACGTGGCCGCGCGAGCGGATGAAGGCACTGCGGGTCAGGACGTCGTCCAGCTCCTCATCCAGTGCCGCACACGTCACCACCTGCAACGCACCTGCTTCAACCTGGCTGCGCAAGCGTTGCGTGCGGGCGTCGTCAAAGTGCCAGAAGTCGAGTGCAACGTGGATGTCGAGAACTACTTTGGGGGCCATGGGATATGGAGCATGCACATGCACGAGAGGACGTCGTCGCCCCGGCGCAGGCCCTGTCTCTTGATCACATCTTTTCATCATGGATG
>CAZZAD010000084.1:0-11515 GCA_964652055.1 uncultured Burkholderiaceae bacterium
GTGGCCGTGGATCATGGGAGCGTTTTTAGATTCACTAATGAATTAGAAATGGAATTAGGCCCCGGCCTGCGCCGGGGCGACGGGTTTCTTGCCATTAACGTGACCGTTAGCAAGTTCGCCGCAGGTTCCTGGGTAGGGAATGAGGGTGAGGGAGCAACGCCCCATCGTGGGAACGCTGTTATGAATTAAGGAAAAACCAATAGTGTTTTTGGTTGAGACGCCACTTCAACTGCGCCGCACGACCGTCAGTGCGCAGGCGTGCGCTGTGAGGCCGTGGCGCCCGAGGCCACCAGCTCGGCAAAGCGGCGGCGGTCCTCGTCAAAGCGCTCATTGATGCGCACGATGTCGGCGCGCAGCGAGGCAATCACCTTTTCTTCCGAGCGGACGATGACGTCGTTGGCCGCGTAGGACTGCTTGAGTTTTTCAGGCATCTGGCGTTTGACGTAGAACTCTTTTTCGTCGTCCAATTTTTTTCGCACGTCCATATGGCCTTGCAAGCGCTTTTTGGCCACTTCAACCATTTGGTTGCGCTGTGCCAACTGACGGTCGCGCGCGTCCTCGATTTCCGCTTCGCTGCCATAGGCTTCAAGCAGCGCCCGATCCTTGCGCAATTGCTCGCGCGCAGCCAATTCTTCTGCGGCGCGTTTCTTGCGCTCGGCTTCACGTTGAGCTTTTTGCTCGTCCGTCAAAGGTGGCTCGATCACGCGGCGCACGGAACCATCGCTGCGCAGCTCACGGATGGAGCGGTCAGCACATTCTTCGGGGGGGCGATCACCACTGACGGTTTTGCCATTGCGCGTGGTGCACACGTAAAGCTGCGCCGAAGCGGGCAGCGCCACACATAGCGCCAGGGCCAGACATCCGGCCCTAAGCATCATGGCGGCTTCCATAGCGGCTTCTGTAAGCCTGCATCGCGTTGAGATAAGGCCGAACCTGCGCCGCGCTGTCCGCATTACCTTGTGCGTAGTCAATCAGATCGTCCACTGTGGCAATGGACAACACCGGCACGCCCAGGGCGGCCTCCACTTCTTGCACGGCCGAGCGTGCGCTCAAATTGTCGTCTGGCCCGGCCCGCTCACAGCGGTCTATGGCAATGAGTACGGCCGCCACCTGGGCGCCTGCACCGCGTATCAGCTCGACCGACTCACGCACCGAAGTGCCGGCACTGATCACGTCATCCACAATCACCACGCGTCCCTTCAAGGGTTCGCCGACGATAAGGCCGCCTTCGCCGTGGTCCTTGGCTTCCTTGCGGTTGAAGGCAAAAGGCACATCCACGCCCAGATCAGCCATGGCCACTGCAGTGCTTGAAGCCAGCGTGATGCCCTTGTAGGCGGGACCAAAGAGCATGTCGAACTGCACGCGGCCCGCGTCGCGCGCCGCCAGCAGGGTCTGTGCATAAAATCGCGCCAGTCGGCCCAGCGCAGAGCCGCGGTTAAACAACCCCGCGTTGAAAAAATAAGGCGACGTGCGCCCGGCCTTGGTGACAAATTCGCCAAAGCGCAACACGCCGCTTTCAAGCGCAAATTCGACAAACTGTTGGTGCAATGGATTCATTGATCGGGGGCGTAGCTATAAGGCGTAGCGATAGTCAGCGGCGCGATTATGCCGACGGCATCGCCCCTCAAAAGGAGGATTTACCCCGTGTTTCGGATCGCCACGTTGAATTGCAACGGCATACGTTCTGCCACCACCAAGGGCCTGCTGCCCTGGATGGCCCGCACCGCCCCTGACGTGCTGTGCCTACAGGAGGTCAAGGCCTACGAAGAAGATATCCCCGAAGCAATGCGCTTTCCCGAGGGCTTGCACGCACACTTTCATGTGGCGCAGAAAAAGGGCTACAGCGGCACGGCGCTCTACTCCAAGACGCGCCCACGCCACGTGCAACTGGGTTTTGGTGTGGCTGAATTTGATAACGAAGGCCGTTATGTGGAAGCGCAGTTCGGCCAGGTCACCGTGGTCTGCGTGTATTTCCCCTCAGGCGCGGCTGGGCCCGCGCGGCAGGAATCCAAGTTCCGTTTTCTTGACGTGTTCTACCCGCACCTCGCGCGCCTGCGCGCCAGTGGCAGCGAAGTCATTGTGTGCGGCGACGTCAATATCGCCCACCAGGAAATCGACCTCAAGAACTGGAAGAGCAACCAGAAAAATTCCGGCTTCCTGCCCGAAGAGCGCGCCTGGTTGACGCAGTTACTCAACGAACAAGGCTGGGTCGATGTGTTCCGCAAGCTCGACGCGCGCCCCGAGCAATACACCTGGTGGAGCAACCGGGGGCAGGCCTATGCGAAGAACGTGGGCTGGCGCATTGACTACCAAATCGCCACGCCCGGCATTGCGGTGCAGGCGCAGCAGACCGAGATCTATCTCAAAGAACGCTTTTCAGACCATGCGCCGTTGGTGGTGGACTACGCCGGCACGCTTTAGTTGTACGGTGGTGTGGCGCGCCCCTGCACGTAGGCGCCGACGAACATGCCTATCAGGGCCAGCAGCAAATCGATGTTGCCCGCGCCCAGGCCGGCAATGGCTGGGCCGGGACACACGCCGCTCAAACCCCAGCCGATGCCAAAGAGGGCCGCACCCAGGATGGTGCTGCGGCTCAGTGTTGCAGGGCGTTTCTCAAACTCCGGCTCCAGCAGGGGGCGCTTGAGGATGCGGGGTGCAAGCTGGTAGGTGATGAGCGTGACGCTGACGGCGCCGCCCAGCACCAGCAGCAGACCGAAGTCTTGCCAGCGCAAAAAGCTCAGGACCACCTCGGGCTGAATCATGCTGGAGTAGGCCAGTCCAAAACCGAAGAGCAGACCGCCCAGAACGATGACGAGGGCAGAGCTGGGCTTCATTAACGGGGCCCCAAAGCGGCGGCCAGTTGGGCCGTGAGCATGCCGGTGGCCAAAAAGGTGAGCACGGCGGCCAGTGAGGGCCACTGCAATGAAGCCAGGCCGCAGATGCCGTGGCCGGAGGTGCAGCCGTCGGACAGACGCGCGCCGTAGCCCGCCAGGAAGCCGCCAATCAACAATTGCCAGGGCTGCACCGTGGTGCTGAGGGCTTCTTGGGGCCCGAGCCACACCCACCACAGGGTGGCGCCCAGGATCAGGCCCAGCGCCAGCAACAGTCGCCAGCGGCGCGATTGCAGGTACTTGGCCTGTTGAAAAAAATCACGCTTCGACAGATACGACCAGCTGGTGGTGAACACTGAACTCATACCGGTGATGCGGCCGGTGAACACAAACGTCAGCGATACCCCAAGACCGATGATCAGGCCTCCTACGAGGTAATGAGCCCATCCGTGGGGGAACAGCGCGCTCATGGGGTGGGCATTCTTGTGGCGGCGCCATCACAGACGGCGTTGGCCCAGGGTGGGTGGTGTGCGGTGCAGGGCGGGGTGTGCAGGCGCGCCAGACCCAGGTACATCGACGGCAGGCTGGCTGAGGAGTTGCCTCGTGCGTCGAGTGTGGCGTGGTCCCGCGCGGTGATGGGGGCGTTGGCCCAGTTGCCGGCAGTCTGTGCGGCGCTTTCGCCAAAACGCACGTTGATGCCTGCGGTATCCACCACGGTGTTGTGCAGCAACTGGGTTTGCGCCGCGCGGTTGATGTAGATGCCGTCATCCGAACACGAGGCGATCAGGTTGTTGCGCAATACGCCGCGCTCCTGTTCCACGGCGCAGCGGCCGTTGCGACAGGCGCGCGGGTCAGAACCGCCGCCTCCCAGGGACAGGCCCACGCGCCGACCGGGGGCGCCGCGCAAACGGTGTTCACACAGCACCAGGTTGCGCGCGAAGACGTTGTCTTCGCCACCGCCCTTGGCAAAGGCACCGTAACTGGTGCCGTCACCTCTGAGCTTGATGAAATCGGCGATCAGGTTCTCTTCAATGAGCCAACCATTGGCGGCCACGAGATCGATGGGGGTGACCGGCGCATCGGTGTTGCGCGCCGAGGTGTTGTAGAGCTGGTTGTTCTGAATGCGTCCGCGGTCCGGGTAACTGCCGCCGGCGCCGTTGATCTTGATATGTGCATTGAAGTCACGCAGCACGTTGTTGCGGATCACCACGTGCGTGGCGGCCCCCACCACGTGGAATGCGTGAGCGCAGTCGTTGTGTTTGCTGCAGGTGCCAACGAGGGTCAGGTTCTCAAAGATCCAGTGCGGTGCGCTGACGTGAAAGCCTTCGAGCAGGTCGAATTCAAGGGTGACCGTTCCGGGCTGGGCGGCGCGCAAGGTGATGGGCGCATCGAGCAGGCCGGCGCGATGCACCGTGAGGGCACGTCCGCTGTAGCGGTACACGCCGGGTGTCAGGGTGATGACGTCGCCCGGCTGTGCATCGACCAGCGCCAGCGGCAGTTGCTGCGTTTCAAAGACAGTGAGCTGTCGCGCAATTCTTTGACGAGCGGGATTTTCTCGGGCGGGGGGCAGGGTCCACGCGGGGTACTCCAGTCGTGGCGAGACCTCGCCGCGATCCAGCCACACCAGTGCGCGGGAAATCAGGCGGCCGGTCGATTCCATGGGCTCGGCATGACCGCTGGCGCGACGTTCCAGGTACGGCCCCAGCACACGCGGGGCCACGCCCACCAGCTCCACCGCTGCAACGGCTGCGCCGATCAGCAATGCCACCACCCCGATCCCCAGTGCGAGCCGCCGGCGCAGGCGCCGCCGACGCGGGCGGGACGTGAGCTGTGCAGCGGCAGCGGGGATGGAAAACGTCATGGTGTTTGCGGTGCGGGCATTCGGCGGATCTTGATGCGCCAGTTATCCTTGCCACATGTTGGCCAAACACACTATTCCCTGTCTCGATCTCAACGTCGGCCGTGTGGTCAAGGGCGTGAACTTTGTCAGCCTGCGCGACGCCGGTGATCCGGTGGAGATTGCGCGTCGCTACGACGAACAGGGCGCCGATGAAATTACGTTTCTGGATATCACCGCCTCAAGCGACGCGCGCGATCTCATCTTGCATGTGATCGAGGCCGTGGCCGAGCAGGTGTTCATTCCGCTCACCGTGGGCGGTGGTGTGCGCAAGGTCGATGACGTGCGGCGCCTGCTCAATGCAGGGGCGGACAAGGTGTCCATCAACACTGCCGCGGTACAAAACCCACAACTGGTGGCCGATGCCAACGCACGCTTTGGGGCGCAATGCATCGTGGTGGCCATTGATGCACGGCGTCGCAACGCGGCCGATGTATCGCAGGGCTGGGAGGTCTACACGCACGGGGGCCGCAACACCACGGGCCTGGACGCCGTGCAATGGGCGCAGCGCGTGCAGGCCCTGGGCGCGGGCGAAATTCTGCTCACCAGCATGGATCGCGACGGCACCAAATCGGGTTTTGATCTAGAGCTCACGCGCGCCGTGTCCGATGCGGTGTCGGTGCCCGTGATTGCCTCAGGTGGCGTGGGCAATCTCGATAACTTGGCTGAGGGCATCCTGCAAGGCCATGCTGATGCGGTGCTGGCCGCGAGCATTTTTCATTTTGGTGAGTACACGTTGCGGCAAGCCAAAGAGCATCTAGCTGCGCGCGGCATTCTGATGAGGCTCGACTAATGCTCACCTGGCTCGACGACATCACCTTCGACGCCAACGGTCTGGTGACCGTCATCGCCCAAGATGCGGTGAGCCACCGTGTGCTCATGGTGGCCTGGGCCAACCGCGAGGCGGTGGAAGAAACCGCCCGCACGGGGCAGGCGGTGTACTGGTCGCGTTCACGCGCCAAGTTGTGGCGCAAGGGTGAAGAATCGGGCCACCGTCAACGCGTGCTCGACCTGCGTCTGGATTGTGATGGCGATGTGCTGCTCTACGTCGTGGAGCAAGAAGGCGGCATTGCGTGCCACACGGGGCGCGAGAGTTGCTTTTATCGCTCGCTGGAAGATCACACCTGGAAAACGGTGGATTCGGTACTCAAAGATCCTGAACTTATTTATCGCTAAGCCCAGTGCTATTTAGTTAATTAAGAAAGACTTCACGTGAACTACAGAACTATCGTCGCCCCGGCGCAGGCCGGGGCCCAATTAAGAAACGCCTCAAATTGGGCCCCGGCCTGCGCCCTGTCTCTTGATCACATCTCGGTCTTGTCTTTGTTCCCTCCCCTTCAAGGGGAGGGTTAGGGTGGGGATGGGGTACGTTGCGATGCGAAATTTCCCCATACAACCCCATCCCCACCCGTGGCGCAGCCACGCGCTTGCAAGCGCGTGTCGCTGCGGTGGCGCAAAGCGGTGCTTTGCGCATTCCCACCTTCGCCCTCTTGAAGGGGAGGGAGTAAACATCGCATCTCGCGGGGGAAGTCGATGTGATCAAGAGACAGGGCCTGCGCCGGGGCGACGACGGTTCGGTGCGCCTGCATTTTTGCCGTCAACCGTTCGTGCTCGCCTTAACTCTGCTGCACTAAACCCCGATGTCTGACGCCATCCTCAAACAACTTGCTGACGTGATCGAGACGCGCCGCCCTGGGGCCGGGGGCGACCCCGACGCCTCGTATGTGGCGCGCCTGCTTGCCAAAGGGCCCGATGCCGTGCTCAAGAAAATTGGTGAAGAAGCCACCGAGCTGGTGATGGCCGTCAAGGACGCGCAGTACGGCGCGGATCGCGCCCAGGCGAGTGAACACGTGGTGGCCGAATGTGCAGACCTGTGGTTTCACTGCCTGATTGCCTTGGCACAGCAGGGCCTGCGCCCTGAGGCGGTGCTGGCCGAACTGGCGCGGCGTGCGGGTACCTCCGGGATTGAGGAAAAAGCCGCACGCAAAGCGCAACAACGTGAACTTGGCGAAGGTGGTGCCCTATGAAGACCGATCCTGATTGCATTTTCTGCAAGATCGTGGCCGGGCAGGTGCCCGCGCGCCGGATTTATGAGGACGAACACCTGCTGGTGTTTCCGGATATCAACCCGGCCGCGCCGATTCATCTGCTGGTGGTCCCCAAAACACATCTCGTCAATCTGGATGAGGCCAGCGCTGAACAACAGGCGTTGCTCGGTAACATGCTGCTCATCGCGCCGCGGTTGGCGCGGGAGCGCGGCGCCACCAATGGGTATCGCGTGGTAGTGAACAACGGCGCGGATGGTGGTCAGGAAGTTTTTCATTTGCATATGCACATACTGGGCGGCCCACGGCCGTGGAATCGTCTCTAGGAGAATGTGATGGGTGGTTTTTCGATTTGGCATTGGGTCATTGTTCTGGTGGTGGTGGTGCTGGTGTTTGGCACGGGCAAGCTGCGCAATATGGGCAAAGACCTGGGTGGCGCTATCAAAGGCTTCAAGGACGGCATCAAGGAAGGTGGCGCGGAGGCCGAGGCCAAGAAGGTGGAAGACACCAAGGCGGTGGCGGGCACCACCATCGACGTACAGGCCAAAGAAAAATCCTGATCTGCCATTGCTGATCCGCCGTGTTTGATTTCAGTCTGGGTGAACTGGCCGTCATCGGTGCAGTGTCTCTGGTCGTGCTTGGCCCCGAGCGCCTGCCCAAAGTGGCCCGCACCCTGGGTGAATGGCTGGGCAAGGCGCAGCGCTACGTCAGTCAGATCAAGAGCGATATCAATCGCGAGATGGATCTGGCTGAGCTCAAAAAGCTGCAGGAAGAAGCGCGCAACGCTGCGCAGTCGGTGCAGGCGAGCTTCGGTGAAGTTCAGGGCGAATTGAATGCGCTCTCGAGCGGCCTGAGCGATGAGGGTCTGGGCGGTGAAGCACAAACTGCACATGACTGGGTGCCCACCGTGTTCTCGCGTCGCTATAAGCCCGGCCTGTCGGTCGATGAGCTGGCCGATGAAGTCACCCGCTTAAGGCGCCAACTGGCGCTGCCCGACGCCCAGGAGGGGCACCGACGCAAATACCAGCCGCGTGCACGCGTGAACCGCATCCGTGTTCGGCGATAAACCCGATGACCCCGATAACCCCGATGACCTTGCGGCACTGCGCTCTCGCGCCCACTCCCGACCTAACTCCGGCCCTGGGGTCTGGGCTTGGGTTTGGGTTTGGATGCACGCCCATGGCACGAGCGCACGTCGCCCCGGCGCAGGCCGGGGCCCAATTGCGAGCGCCCCAAATTAGGCCCCGGCCTGCGCCGGGGCGACGGACTTGCGTACCCGTTCCAAGGCGCATGCCAAACCCAATACGCGCCACATGCACCGCAAACGACGGCAAGCGGTGCCCCCAAGTTCGATTGGTCTTCGCAAAATGAGCGACACAGTTCCCCCCGCCGGTGAGCCTGAACAAAGCTTCCTGTCGCATCTCATCGAGTTGCGGCAGCGACTGGTGCGCGCCACGGTGGCGATCTTGCTGGTCATGCTCGGCCTCATACCCTGGTCTAAAGACATCTACAACATCCTGGCCCAGCCCATGCTGGCGGCGCTGCCCAACGGGGCCAACATGATCGCCACGGGCATCGTCACGCCGTTTCTCATCCCGCTGAAACTCACCCTCATGGTGGCGCTGGTGCTGGTGCTGCCCTATGTGCTCTATCAGGTCTGGGCGTTTGTGGCGCCGGGTTTGTACAAGCACGAGAAGAGCCTGGCGCTGCCCATTGTGGTGTCGAGCTACGCCATGTTTCTGGCGGGCGTGGCGTTTTGTTACTTCGTGGTGTTCCGGCTGCTGTTTCCGGTGATCCTGGGGTTTGCGCCCGATTCAATCAAGGTGTCGCCCGACATTGAGGCCTATTTCGGTTTTGCGCTCACCATGTTCTTGGCCTTTGGTCTGACCTTTGAAACGCCCATCGTGCTGGTGGTGATGACGCGCCTGGGCATCACCAGTGTGGCCAAGTTGCGTGCCATACGGCCGTATTTCATCGTGGGGGCTTTCATTGTCTCGGCCGTGGTCACGCCGCCCGACGTGACCTCGCAGCTCATGCTGGCGCTGCCACTGTGCGTGCTCTATGAGCTGGGCATTTTGATTTCGGCGCTGCTGGACCGACTGTTTCCGCGGCCCAGCGAAGAAGTAACGTCGGTTGCGTAGGTTGTTCGGGTTCGTAAGTCCACCTCGGCCTACACACTCAGGGGAGTGTTTTTTTGCTCCTCTGCGTTGCGCGCCGTTTCTGTAACCACCGAACTAGACCGGTAACGAAGAAAACAGGGCACGCCAATCCACACAGGAATACCAAAATGCGGCCTGTCCAACCGAAGGCCTGGCCCGAGTGCAAAGGCCATTGCCACTGCATGAAGGTGTCTGCCGCGCTCCCGGAACTTGCGTCGCTCACCAGACGCACCTCGGCACTCGTGGCATCGACGGTGATGCAGCGGTTGTCCAAGATGTACGGGCGCAGGGCCGCCACATTGCGGTAGCACACCTGCGCGAGCCCCGTCTTTGCATCCGGCAGAGCGATGTAATTGAGTTCGCCACCGGGCGCTAGGCGTGCGGTTTCACTGAGCAGTGCGTCCAGCGGCATCAAAGTGGCATGAGTTCGCGACGCTGTTGCAGTGGGTTCAGGTGTCAGCGGCGAGAACACTTGCACCATCCACTTGAACTGTTCTGGCAGATTGAAATACAGACCCGATGTCAGCAAGGCCAGCAAAACAATGAGGGACCAATACCCGGTGACCTGATGTACATCGTAGTTCAGGCGCACTGCGCTGGCGCCACGTTTGATGGTGAGCGCGCGTCGCCATTTGCCATCCAGCGGCCACCAGAGAATGAGCCCTGTGAATACCGAAACCACGAGCAACACCGCCATGGCGCCGACCACCATCACGCCCCACTCGCCAAGTAGCAACGCATAGTGCAGCTTGAAAAAGAAGCCCATCAAGCAGTGCTTCAACGGATTCCATGCGTGATAGAACACGCGCCGTCCTACCACGTCGCCCGTATAGGCGTTGATGGCGATGTTCACAGACACGGCCTCCTCGGGCGCTGGGGTGTGCGGCTCTGCCCAGTACATGGCGACATAGGTTTCATCCGCTGACTTGGGTACGGTCAGGCTGATGGATTCAGTCCCTACAGGTGCTTGTTGTTGTGCGACCTGGCGCACCCTCTCCAGTGATGCGCGTTGTGCATTGGGCGGTACCGCAGCGGTGAAGAAAGCAGGATTGAGCGCGTGGTCGATTTCACTGTGAAACACAAGCACCGCACCCGTGAGGCCAAACACTGATAGAAACAGCCCGAGCGCCAGCCCTAGCCACAGGTGCACTTGCAGCCAGAGTTTGCGACGGGCCATCAAGGCGGCATGGCGGGCCCGTCGCCAACGTACGAACCAGGCGAAGGGCCCTGCACGATCAGAGGACTGCGCGCTCACAGTTCCAGCCTGAGACTCAGGGCCACGGACCTGGGCGCACCGTAGGACGCGAAACCGCTGCTGATTTCGTCGAAGTACGCCCGATCAAACACGTTTTTGACGTTGAGCTGCACTTCGGCGGCGTGACCAGCGACATGCGTGTGGTAGCTCGCCATGGCGTCCGCTGTGACGTAGCCCGGCAACTGCCAGGTGTTGGCATCGTCGGCTTGACGCTGGCCATTGGCTTGAAGCCCGGCCCCGAAAGACCAACCTTGGCGCGTGCCTTGTGGCGCGTATTTCAGCCAGAGGCTGGCCGCGTTGAGCGGTGTGCCGGCGCGGCGGTTGCCTTGGTTGCTCGGGTCGTTCGTATCGCGTGAGATTCGAACCGGATTGTGGGTGTAACTTGCAACGAGATTGAGCGTGCGCGTGAGTTGTCCGGCCACGTCAACTTCCAAGCCGCGGCTGCGTACCTCGCCGATGGCGATCATGCGCGCGCGGTCATTGGGATCCTCGGCCAGCACATTGCTCTTGGTGAGATGAAACAGCGTGCTGCTGATCATCATGCGGTCGTTGAACAGGCTGCGCTTGGCCCCCAACTCATACTGCACCCCGATCTCCGGTGGAGACGAGTCGCCGCTTGCCAACCAACTGCTGTTGTTGGCGCCGAAGGATTTGGAATAACTGGCGTAAAAAGAGGTGGCGTTATCCCACTTGTACAGCGCCGCGGCTCGGGGTGAGAACGCCGTATCGGTGGGCCAGGAATTCAGGGGCAGCGCGGTGCAGTTTGGGTAGCAGGGTGCATCTACCGAACCGTAGACCGATGAGTAGCGTTGCCAGGCGCGGTCCCAACGCCCACCGACCAATACGCTCCACTGCTCGGAGAGCGCGATGCGGTCCTGAATATAAAAACCCAGGTCCTTCTCGAAACCTCTCCACAGCACATTGTTGCTGGATTCATCCACTACTCCGCGCAGCGTTGGCGTGGGGTCGACATAGCCTGGTTCGTAGATCGACACGTAGGGAAGCGTGGTCGTGCCCTCGAAACCTTTCCAGTGGTCTTTGTAGCGGAAGGCGTCGGCACCGATGAGCAGGTCGTGCTTGAGGCCAGCCCAGATGAACTGCCCATTCAGATCCAGGTTGGTGTTGTAGATGTTGCGTTCAATCGGGTTGTAGAAAAGACCCCAGAAGCCACCTCGATTCGAGAGCCCTGTTGAAATTTCGTCGAGCTCAACGGTATGGAAGCGGTGCGTGAGCTTCCATGCATCGTTAAGGCGGTACGTCCAGTCAAATGCAACGTAACCGTCCACCCAACCCCCGCCTTGCCGTCACGGGCAATTCGCTCTACTCAA
>CAZZAD010000085.1:0-11247 GCA_964652055.1 uncultured Burkholderiaceae bacterium
AGCGATACAGCACTGCCTCAACGAAAAGGCGGTTGTCTCGCGCGGTCGCACCAGGCTGGCCTTTCTGCCCCGGCAGTAACCCTTTGATGCGCTCCCATTGATCGTCTCTAAGTCCGTATCTGCGTGTCATCTCTTCTGTAACGGTTGGTGCAATCGGCAGCTAACGCTTGAGGATCAATAATTGATGACAGGCCCTAGTCTCAATACTTCTGGGCTATGGCGTGGTTACCGCACGCACCATCAACCCCATGGAGGAGGCCCTGGAAGCCATCAACCGCATGGCTGCGGGCGATCTGACTGGTCGTGTCAGCAGTGACCGGGTAGACACCGTGGGCGCCCTGTTCCGTGGCCTCAATCAGCTCAACGTCAACCTGATGGCCGTCGTCGGCGACGTGCGCCGCGAGGTGGACGGTTTGACTCAAACGGCCAAGGAGGTGGCTTCGGGCAACCAGGATCTGTCGGCGCGCACTGAAGCGCAGGCGGCCAATCTGGAGCAAACCGCCGCCTCGATGGAACAGCTCACCTCCACGGTGCAGCAAAACACCTCCACGTCGAATCAGGCCAACCAAATTGTTTCGCGCACCCGCGAAGTGGCCACGCAGGGCGGCCAGGAAGTGGGCGCCGTGATGGGCACGATGAACGACATCCAGGCCTCGGCCCGCCGCATCAGCGACATCATCGGCGTGATTGATGGCATTGCCTTCCAAACCAACATCCTGGCGCTGAACGCTGCGGTGGAAGCAGCACGTGCCGGCGAACAGGGCCGCGGCTTTGCCGTGGTGGCCTCCGAAGTGCGTGCCCTGGCGCGCCGCACGACGGATGCCGCGCGCGAAGTCAAAACCTTGATTGGCGATTCAGTCAGCAAGGTGGATGCCGGCTCGGCCGCAGTTCAGGCGGCAGGCCGCACCATCAACGATGTGGTGCAGTCGGTGCAATCGGTAGCGCAGATGATGGCCGAGATCAGCACCGCCTCGCGCGAGCAGAGCTCGGGCATCGGGCAGGTGAACGAAGCGGTGACCCAGCTCGACAGCGTGACGCAACAAAATGCGGCGCTGGTGGAGCAGTCCGCCGCAACCGCCAAAGTGCTCTCCGATCAGGCGCAAGCACTGGTCGGTGCGGTGCGCATCTTCAGAGTGGCGGAAACGGTCTGAGCCCAACAAGGCTCAGGCGCTGTGCGCTTTGGCCTCATTGCTGCACCCAACGTAAAACGCGCCCTCCTTGCCTGGAGGGCGCGCTCATTTACAGGAGGCAAAAAGAGCCTGGGTTTTATCGACCCAGCTGATCGAGCAAGGAACGTGCCCATCCCCATTTCACTTGCTGCGCACTCTCGTCACGCAGTCGAGCCAACCATTGCATCTCCATCCAAAGATGGCTGCGACCATCGAGGGACTCGCTGAGCTCCATCTTCTTTTCGTTCAAGGCAGTTTCGGTTCGAACGTTGGGATTTTTGTCAAACTCTATTTGGGCCTTCTGCAAACGCTCACGTTCCATCGGGATCAGTATTTCTAAATCTCTTGTGGCCTCCTCATGCCGCCAAGAAATTTGCTCGTTGTAATACTTCACCCTTGCCGCCGGGTCTTGAATATCGATGCCCGGTGAGACGTCAGCCGAAGTCGGCATGACGATTTCAATACCACCCCATCGGTAGATCAACTCAGCCTCATGAAGCTCCGAGGCTTTTAAATGGGCCTCGGCAGTGTGCAGGTCTGAAGTCGTCCACCGCTTTAGTGCAGCTTCCCCTTTTTGTTCCAAGCGTTTTTTGGGCTCGGCAGTAGCATAGGATCGCGCCGCTTCGGAGGTCGGGCGGGCAGTTTTTTTCTCCGGCCCCTCGATCTGAGCGCTTAGTTTTAGTAGTGACTTGCCATCAGCCACAAATTGATTATTGATGGCCGTCACTCTGGCCTGATTGATGGCACGGCATTCAGCCATCGCACGGCCTTCCTTTGCAAGGATGGGAGTTTCCTTTGCGCAGTGCTGGGCCAGCTCGGCAGCGAGCTGGCTTGTAGGGATGGCGTGAATCGCAAATCGAGGGCCCATGTTGTCTCCTACCTCATTCAATCAGGCCGCCCTTGTCTGGGGAGCCTGGGGCATTTGTATAGAGCCAAGCCCCACTTTATTGACGTGACTCTTGGTGCCACGCCTGCAAATTGGGGCTAGTGCAGTGCTTCGTCTATTCCGGCCCTTTTGGGTCAGCGAATTTGCCTCTGTGGCGAGGCGCGAACCACAGCGATACCCGGTGGTATCGCGCGGATTCGCAACGCTGCCACGGGGGCAAAGGCGCGACTCCAAAAGGGTCGGAATGGGCGAAGCACTGCACTAGTGTAGTGCTCCACCCGGGCTCGCACGCGGCTCTTGGCCTTGTTGCGCATTTGTTGATCTTCACTCAGCGGCTTGCCTCGGTAGGCCCGCTCGTGAATCTGGCTCGCGTGCCCACTGCCTTTGAGACTTTGCTCTTGATCTTCTGATCGGTAAGCGCTGTCGGCCCAGACCTCTTTGCCCCCCTGGCCCTCATCGCGCAACACCGCCTCCAGCACTTGGCTGTCATGCACGCTGGCATCCGTGCAGGCGTGGCTGGCTATGAGCTTGGTGTCTTTGTCGATGTTGACGTGGTTCTTGTAGCCGTAGTGGTTGCGCCCACCCTTCTGGGTCCAGCGCGCATCGGTGTCTTTGTGCGCCAATGTGTTGGGCTGCTCGCCGTTGGGCCCCCATTGAATCGGTACGGCTCCAGCCTTGATGAGCTCGTTGTCCTGGCGGCTGTTGCGCTGGATGGGCACGGGCACAAAGGTGGCATCAACGATCTGGCCACTCTTGAGTTCAATGCCCAGATCGGCCAGCGCTTGGGTCAGACGATCAAACAAAGCTTGGGCCAGTTGGTGCTCTTTGAGCGCTTCACGAAACGCCCACACCGTGCGCGCATCCGGAACATTGCCCGAGAGCTCAACGCCCAGAAAACGCATAAACGACAGACGGTCCGTCACTTGGTATTGCAGCCGCTCATCCGATAGACCGTGGAGCTTTTGCAAAATCAGCATCTTGAACATGAGAATGCGGCAAATCGGCTTGCGCCCCGCTTTGCTCTTGCGCTCTTTGGCGTCCATGCGCTCAAGGATCGGGCGAAATATCTCCCAGTCAATCACCGCATTGAGCCGCTCCAGCGGGTCTCCCGTCTTGCTCAGGCTGGCGTAGCGATTCTCAAGATCAAAGAGGCTGTTTTGCATGGCGCGATCATCCGTTCTTAGCGTGGCCCAAAGAACGCTCCGGTACCGCTTGGCGTGGACAAGAATTCGGGGGGATTTATAGAAGTGCCCTATCGATGGATGGCCCGCGCCGCGGCGTGTGCTTCCTTGTCCTCGATCTTGTCGTTGGTGCTGCGGATGAGGCTGATGCTCACGAGCGCCTCCATAAGTAAACAACGCGGTGTGGCCGGCCAATACCGGGAGCACGACAGCACGCCGGTCGGCGCACTGCGGCGATCAAGTGCCGCAAAATGTGCGGTACCCCGCGGTGAGCTCCGGAGACGCGGGTTCGGCGTAGGGCGCCAGCTCAGTCGCGGTGTCGTACGGCCGACGCACTGCATCGAGCAGGCGCTCAAACGGGCCCAGGTCGCCGTGCTCCGAAGCGGCATGCAGCGCCTCCTCCACGCGATGGTTGCGCGGGATGATCCAAGGATTGGCGCCGCGCATGCGCTGGGCTCGTTGCTCACCCGCGGCGGCATCGCCGTCCTCGCTGGCGCAGCGGGCGCGCCAGCGCGTCAACCATGCATCGGGTGCGCTGGGGTTTGCGCACGACGCGCGCAGACGGGCTTCATTTCCCGCAGCCGCATCAGCCAAACCATGCCATGCCAGCGTGAAATCCATCTGCTCGGCCTGCAGCAATTTGAGCCAGTCTTGCGCCAGCGCCGTGTCGGCAGCGTCATCGACAGCATCGGTGCGGCGCAACCCGAGCTTGGCCCGCTGCCCGGCCAGAAGCTGCTGGCGGTACTGCGTGGGGAAAGCCTCAATGACCTGTGTGGCCTGAGCGAGCGTTTGTTCTGGGTCGTCTGAGAGCAGCGGCAGCAGCGCCTCAGCCAGGCGGGCCAGATTCCAGCTGGCCATGGTCGGTTGGTTGCCGTAGGCGTAGCGGCCATGGTGGTCGATGGAGCTGAACACCGCCGCGGGGTCGTAGGCCTCCATGAAGGCGCAAGGGCCGTAATCCATGGTTTCACCCGAGAGCGTCATGTTGTCGGTGTTCATCACGCCGTGGATAAAACCCACGTTCATCCACTGCGCTATCAGCGCGGCCTGGCGCTGGGCGAGGGCCTGCAGCAACGCCAGAAAGCGCTGCGGTGTGCCCACGAGTGCCGGGTCATGGCGGGCGATGGTGTATTCCGCCAGCCGGCGCAGATCGGCCACATCGCCCCGTGCCGCGCAGTACTGAAAGGTGCCCACGCGGATATGGCTCGCCGCCACGCGCGTGAGCACCGCGCCGGGCCGCATCTGTTCGCGAAACACTGCCTCGCCCGTGGCCACCACCGCCAGCGCGCGCGTGGTGGGAATACCCAGCGCCTGCAGCGCCTCGCCCATCAGCGCCTCACGCAGCATGGGGCCCACCGCAGCCTTGCCATCGCCCCCGCGCGAAAACGGCGTGCGCCCCGAACCCTTAAAGGCAATGTCACGACGCTGCCCTGCGCGGTCCATCACCTCGCCCAACAGCAGCGCCCGCCCATCGCCCAGCTGCGGCACAAAGCCACCGAACTGATGCCCCGCATAGGCTTGCGCCAAGGGCAGCGCGCCCTCAGGCAGCGCGTTCCCCGAAAACACCGCGGCCGCATCAAGCGCCGTCAGATCCACCCCAAGCTCATGCGCCAGTGCCTGGTTAAGAAACAACAACCGCGGCGCCGCCACCGCAGCCGGCCGCCACGGTGTGTACAAGCCCTGCAGTTCACGGGCGTACGAGTTGTCGAAGTTGAATGCGGGAGCTGAAGGCATGGTCCGGGGTGCGGCGCCGAGAGAGGCTGGCAAGTGTGCGCTACGAGGCAGATACACCGCCCCGCGCAGGCCGCCGCAATTGGGTAATTAAAGCCGCCACGACGCGTCTTTCCTGCAGACCGCGCCCCATGCTCAAGGACGTCGACGGTGCTGCGCGGCGCTACGCTGTTGCTCGTGCATCTCACCCAGGAACTTGAAGTTCAGGAGAGTCCGCCATGAATGCCCCGTTGCCTGATTCAGTACGCCGCGCATTGACTGAAGTCACGCTCGAAGACCGCTGGATTCTTGAGCGGGGCCGCGTGTACATGAATGGCACGCAGGCGCTGTTGCGGTTGGCGATGTTGCAGCGGCAGCGTGATCTGGCGGCGGGGTTGAACACGGCGGGGTTTATCAGCGGGTATCGCGGTTCGCCCTTGGGCACGGTGGATTTGCAGGCGGCCAAAGCGCGGCGTTATTTGGAGGCGCATCACGTGCGCTTTCATGCCGGCGTGAATGAAGATCTGGCGGCCACCAGTGTGTGGGGCACGCAGCAGGTGAACATGTATCCGGGCGCCAAGTACGACGGCGTGTTTGGCCTGTGGTACGGCAAGGGCCCGGGGGTGGATCGGTGTGGCGATGTGTTCAAGCACGCCAACGCGGCGGGCACCTCACCGCATGGCGGTGTGTTGGCTTTGGCCGGGGACGACCATGGCGCGAAGTCTTCCACGCTGCCGCATCAGTCAGACCATGTGTTCAAGGCTTGCATGATGCCGGTGCTGTATCCGGCCAGCGTGCAGGAATACCTCGACGTGGGCCTACACGGCTTTGCCATGAGCCGCTACGCCGGCGTGTGGGTGGCGGTGAAAGTGGTGACCGACATCGTGGAAGCCTCCAGCGCGGTGATCGTGGATCCCGAGCGCGTATCGATTGCCCTGCCCACCGATTTTCAGTTGCCCGAAGGCGGCTTGAACATTCGCTGGCCCGACACGCCGCTGGCGCAAGAGGCGCGCCTGCTCGACTACAAGCTCTACGCCGCACTCGCTTACTGCCGCGCCAATCGTTTGAACCAGAGCGTGATCGATGCGCCTCAAGCGCGCTTTGGCATCGTCACCGCAGGCAAGGCGTATCTCGATACGCGCCAGGCGCTGGCCGATCTGGGGCTCGATGAGGACACGTGTCGCCGTGTGGGCGTGCGCCTTTTTAAGTGCACCATGGTGTGGCCCCTGGAAGCGGCCAGCATCCGTGCCTTTGCCGAAGGGCTGGAAGAAATTCTGGTGGTGGAAGAAAAGCGCCAGTTCCTGGAGTACCAACTCAAGGAAGAACTCTTCAGCTGGATCAACACCGGCAAGCGCGTGCCGCGCGTCATCGGCAAGTTTGATGAAAAAGACGGTGGCGAATGGGCCGTGCCACAAGGCAACTGGATCTTGCCGGCGCACTACGAGTTCACGCCCGCCATCATTGCCAAGGCCATTGCTGCGCGCATCGGCAAGCTGGAGTTGCCCGAGGATGTGCGTGCCCGCATGAGTGCGCGCCTGGCCTTGATTGACGCCAAAGAAAAGGCCCTGGCCCGCCCGCGCCTGACGCTGGAGCGCAAGCCCTACAACTGCTCGGGCTGCCCGCACAACACCAGCACCGTGGTGCCCGAGGGCTCGCGCGCCTTGGCGGGCATCGGCTGTCACTACATGGTGATCTGGCAAAACCGCCGCACCGAGACCTTCACGCAGATGGGTGGCGAAGGCGTGCCCTGGGTGGGGCAGGCGCCCTTCACGAATGAGAAGCACATCTTTGCCAACCTGGGCGATGGCACGTATTTCCATTCCGGTTCGCTGGCCGTGCGCGCGGCGGTGGCGGCGCATGTGCCCATCACCTACAAAATTTTGTTCAACGATGCGGTGGCCATGACCGGCGGGCAGGCGGTGGATGGCTCGCTCACCGTGCCGCAGATCACGCAACAAATGGCGGCCGAGGGCGTGGAGAAAATCGTCATCGTCACTGACGAGCCACAGAAATACTCGGCCCACACCGAGCGTGATCACAGCGCCGTCAACGCGCGCGGCGCCCACGCATCGGCATGGCGCTTGGCCGAAGGTGTCACCGTGCATCACCGTGATGATCTCGACCGCATTCAGCGCGAATTGCGCGAGTACTCCGGCGTGTCCGTGCTCATCTATGACCAAACTTGCGCGGCCGAAAAGCGCCGTCGCCGCAAACAGAACACGCCCGAGAAAACCGTCTACCCCGATCCGCCGCGGCGCGTGGTGATCAACGAGCTGGTGTGCGAAGGCTGTGGCGATTGCAGCGTGCAGTCCAACTGCCTGAGCGTGGAGCCGCTGGAGACCGAGTTCGGCCGCAAGCGCCGCATCAATCAATCGAGCTGCAACAAGGATTACTCGTGCCTGAAAGGTTTTTGTCCCAGCTTTGTCACGGTGGAGAACGCGCGCCTAAAAAAGGCCGATGCGCGGGCGGTGCAGGCCGCATTGCCCAAGGTGCCCGAGCCCCAAGTTGCACAGCTCAATCCCGGCACGCACTTTGGCATCGTCATCACCGGCATCGGCGGCACGGGCGTGCTCACCATCGGCCAGTGGATCGGCATGGCCGCGCATCTGGAAGGCCGGGGCTTGTCGGTGCTCGACATGGCAGGCCTGGCGCAAAAAGGCGGCGCCGTGTTCTCACACGTGGTGCTGGCCCCGCGCGCGGAAGACCTCTACGCCACGCGCATCGCCATGGGCGAAGCCGATGTGGTGTTGGGGTGCGACCTCATCGTCACCTCGGGCAACGAAGCCCTGTCAAAAATCCACGCCGGCCGCACACGCGTGGTGGTCAACACCTATGAGAACCCCACGGCCGACTTCGTGGCCAACGCCAACTGGCAATTCGGCGCGCAGGCCCAGATGCAGCTCTTGCAAGAGGCCGCCGGCGCCGCCGCGTGCAGCTTTATCGACGCACAAGGTTTGGCCACCGCACTGCTGGGCGACGCCATCTACACCAACCCGCTGCTCGTGGGCTACGCCTGGCAAAAAGGTTGGCTGCCCTTGCAGCACGAGACCCTGATGCGCGCCATTGAGCTCAATGGCGCCGCCGTGGCCACCAACCAGCAAGCCTTTGAATGGGGCCGCGCAGCCGCGCATGACCTGGAGGCGGTGAAGAAAATCGCCCACCCCGAAAGCGCCGTCATAGAACTCAAGCGCCCCCACACGCTGGACGAAACCGTTGCGCGCCGCGTTGAGTTCTTAACCGCCTATCAAAACGCGGCTTACGCACAGCGTTACGCGGCGCTGGTGGAACGTGTACGCCGGGTGGAGGGCGACCGGCTGCAATCCACCCTCCTGACCGAAGCGGTGGCGCGTTACTACTTCAAGCTGCTGGCCTACAAAGATGAATATGAAGTGGCCCGCCTGCACAGCGACCCGACTTTCCACCAGAAAATTGCTGCGCAATTTGAAGGTGAGGGCGGAAAGAAATACCAACTGAATTACTACTTAGCCCCGCCGTTGTTCGCGGACAAAAAGTTGCGCTTTGGCCCGTGGGTAGGCGTGGTGTTCAAGGTGCTGGCCAAATTCAAGTTCCTGCGCGGCACCGTGCTCGACCCCTTTGGCTACACCACCGAGCGCAAGGTGGAACGTGCACTGATTGCCGAATATGAAGCCTTGATCGACGAACTGCTCGCCAAACTCAGCGCGGACAACCACGCCTTGGCCGTGCAACTGGCCCGCATCCCCGAAGACATCCGCGGCTACGGCCACATCAAAACCCGTCACCTGGAAGCGGCGCGCACCAAGCAAACGCAACTCCTGTCCCAGTTCCGCGGCCACGGCAGTGCGCAGGTGATCCAGATGCCAGTGCGGGTGGCGTGAACGTTACGATCCAATATATGGAATCGCACCCACGCATCATCATCATTGCCGGACCCAACGGCGCGGGGAAAACCACCTTCGCACGCGAGTTTCTGCCCAAAGAAGCGGACTGCCCGGTATTTGTAAACGCCGATTTGATTGCAGCGGGGTTGGCCCCCTTTGCGCCCGAGGTGGCCGCCATGCAGGCCGGGCGATTGATGTTGCAAGAACTGGCCCGTCACTTCGCCGCCCGCACCAGCTTTGCGTTCGAGACCACTCTTTCCGGACGCGGTTACTTGCGGCTGATTGATGATTGGCGAGCGGCGGGGTATCACGTCAAGCTGGTGTATCTGGAATTACAGACCCCAGAAGAGGCCATCGACCGGGTAGCCCGACGCGTACGTCAAGGTGGCCATAACATCCCCGAAGACGTGATCCGCCGAAGGTTCGCGGCCGGGCGACGCAACTTGGAGCGCCTTTATGCGCCGAGGGTTGATGCCTGGGTCCGCTACAACAACTCAGGCGACTACCCAGTGATTGTGGATTGGAGTGAACGCGATGAACGCCCGACCGATTGAAGAAGCACGCGATCCAGACTTGCGCGGCTCCTTGGCGGCCCTCAAGCGTGCCGCCCAACGCGCGCGCGATATCGCCATTCAGACCGGCACGGGCATCGTCGTGAGTGAAAACGGCGTGATAAGGCATATCAGCGCACAAGAGCTCATTCGTGAACGCGAGCTTGAGCAGGCCCGCAACAAAGCTGAGTAACTCGGCCTCGATATTGGGTGTGCTGGTTAGACTGCGCGCCCTCTCACGTCTGGTGTCTTATGACTGCAGTTCGCACCCGCATCGCTCCCAGCCCCACCGGCATGTTGCACCTGGGCACCGCGCGCACGGCGCTCTTTGCCTGGGCTTTTGCGCGCCACCATGGCGGCAAATTTGTTTTGCGCATTGAAGACACGGATCTGGAACGCAGCACCGAAGAAGCCGTGCAGGTCATTCTCGATGCCATGCGCTGGCTGGAGCTCGATTACGACGAAGGCCCCATCCGCCAAACGCAGCGCCTGACGCGCTATGCCGAAGTCATTGAAACATTGCTGGCGCAAGGCCAGGCCTATCGCTGCTACGCCAGCCGTGATGAGTTAACGCAGATGCGCGAAGCACAAATGGCGCGCGGCGAAAAGCCCCGCTCCGACGACTGCTGGGGCCCCGAGGACGACCGCGACAAAACACCGCCTGAAGGTGTGGTGCCGGTGATCCGCTTTCGCAACCCCGATGACGGCGAAGTGAGCTGGAACGATCTGGTCAAAGGCCCCATCACCATTGCCAACAGTGAACTCGATGACCTGGTCATTGCGCGCGGCGACGGCGTGCCCACCTACAACTTTGCGGTGGTGGTCGATGACATCGACATGGCCATCACCCACGTGCTGCGCGGTGAAGACCACGTCAACAACACCCCGCGCCAGATCAACATCTACAAAGCCATCCTGGGTGAAGGCGCGGTGCTGCCGCAGTTTGGGCATTTGTCGATGATCCTGGGCCCCGACGGGCAAAAGCTCTCCAAGCGCCACGGCGCGGTGAGCGTGATGCAGTACGACGAAGATGGTTTTCTGCCCGAAGCGCTCTTCAACTACCTGGCCCGCCTGGGCTGGAGCCACGGCGACGACGAAAAATTCACCCGCGCACAAACCGTGCAATGGTTCGATCTGGCGCATGTGAACCGCGCCCCCGCGCAATACAACATCGACAAGCTGCTGTGGCTCAACGGCGAGTACATGAAAGAAGCGGATGACGTGCGCCTGGCCGCGCTGGTGACGCCGCGCCTGCGTGCGCGTGGCGGTGAACTCGAAGGCGGCCCCGCACTCACCGCCGTGGTGGCGCTGCTCAAGTCACGCTCACGCACGCTCAATGAACTGGCCGATGAAGCCATGCTCTTTTACGGCCCCGCGCAGCCCGAGCCCGCCTTATTGCAGGAACACCTGGCCGGCGCCGCACGTGGGGCGCTCAGCGAGTTTGCCCAGCGTGCCGCCGACATCACCTGGGACAAGGCGAGCATTGCCGCGCTGATCAAGGCGCTGCTGGCCGAGCACCAAATGAAAATGCCGCAACTGGCCGTGCCCTTGCGTGTGGCTGTCACCGGCCGGCCCCAGACGCCGTCAGTGGACGCGGTGCTGGAACTCATCGGCCAGAAAACCGTGCTGGAGCGGCTTAAAAAGGCGCTTGCCCCGGCGCCCTAAATGCATGGCTATAATGCGCGGCTCGTTTTTCACCGGACCACAGAAACACGGTCCAGTAGCAAAGCGACGCGTGGGGGTATAGCTCAGCTGGGAGAGCGCTTGCATGGCATGCAAGAGGTCAGCGGTTCGATCCCGCTTACCTCCACCATTGAATTACCGGCAGTTCAGAAAGCAAGTCCCCTTCGTCTAGAGGCCTAGGACACGACCCTTTCACGGTTGTAACAGGGG
>CAZZAD010000086.1:0-11245 GCA_964652055.1 uncultured Burkholderiaceae bacterium
CCCGGAGGGAGAGGGGCTTTTAACTTCCCTCTCCCTCCGGGAGAGGGATTGAGGGGCGAGACAGGGAATTCGAGCCGCATGCGGCCCGCCTGTCGAGCAGCTTGGGCCTGCAAGCCCAAGCGCGCCCTGCAAGGGAGGGAAACGGTCTTTCAAACCAAAAAACCTTTAGCAAGCAAAGAAAAAATCGGAGAGCACACATGAACCAGCAGCGTTACCGCATCGTCTTCAACAAACGTCGTGGCGCACTTGTGGCCGTGGCCGAAACGGCTCGCGCTTGGGGCAAGGCGGCGGGGCAGACCACTGCGCCCCACCGTGCACGACGGACATTCGCGGTTCAAGCCCTGAGCTTCAACATTTGGACTGCGTTAGGACTCGTGTTCATGGTGAACACCGCCCACGCCCAAATCGTGGCCGACCCCAACGCTCCCGCCAACCAGCGCCCCACCGTACTCACTGCTCCCAACGGCGTGCCGCTGGTCAACATCCAGACACCCAGCGCCGCCGGGGTGTCACGCAACACATATCAGCGCTTTGATGTGCAAACGCAAGGCGCCATCCTCAACAACAGCCGCACCACCACCGCCACGCAGCTCGGCGGTTGGGTGCAGGGCAACCCATGGCTGGCCACGGGCGGCGCGCGCGTGATCCTCAATGAAGTCAACAGCAGCAACCCCAGCCAGTTGCGCGGCTATGTGGAAGTGGCGGGCCAGCGCGCTCAGGTCATCATCGCCAACCCCGCGGGCATCAGCTGCGAGGGCTGCGGCTTTATCAACGCCGGCCGCGCCACGCTCACCACCGGCACGCCCGTCTGGAGCGGCGGCGCCATTGAGGGCTATCGGGTGCAAGGCGGCACGGTGCGCATCGGCGGTGCGGGGCTCGATGCCAGTGGCACCGACTACACCGACCTCATCGCGCGTGCCGTAGAAGTCAACGCCGGACTGTGGGCCCAGCACCTGACCGTGGTGACGGGCACGCAGCAGGTCAACGTCAACAACGAACTGGGCACGCCCAGCGTGGGCACCGCCCTGGCGGCGGTGGGCGCCACGCCGCAGTTTGCCGTCGATGTGGCGGCGTTGGGCGGCATGTATGCCGGCAAGATCAGCCTCATCGGCACCGAGACGGGTGTGGGCGTGCGCAACGCCGGTCAGATGGGTGCGGCCGCCGGCGAGGTAAGCATCAGCATCGAGGGCCTGATCGAGAACAGCGGCCGCATCAGCGCCAGCGGTGCGCTGCGCATGGACACCACGGCGGGTCTGACCAACACCAGCACCGGCACCGTATATGCCCAAGGCGATGCCACCGTAAGCACGCGCGGGCAGATCAACAACGCCGGCGTGATTGCGGCGGCCGGCCACACCACGGTGAGCGCCACCGGAGCGGCCAGCAATCTCAACAGCGGCAGCGATGCACTACTGGCCGCGGGTCTGGCCAGCGATGGTCGCCTGAACACCAGCGGCACACTCAGCTTGAGCGCCACACAATCCATCCACGCCTTGGGGCAGAACCTCTCCGGGGGCGATCAAACCCTGAGCGCGCAAACCGTGAATTTGAGCGGCAGCCAAACCAGTGCCCGCGCGCTCACGCTCACCGCCAGCTCAGGCGATGTAGACCTGAGCACCAGCAGTGTGGTGGTGAGTGAACGCCTGAATGTGAACGCGCACCAAACCCTGCGCACCGACGGCGCTGCCGTGCTGGCCGCTGAACTTCAACTCAACGCACTAAACATTTCCAACCGCGCCGGGCTCATCACCCAAAGCGGCAGCGGCACGGCGCAGCTCAGTGCACAAACCATCGACAACACGGGCGGGCGCCTCATCGCCAGCAACGGCAGCGTGCAGATCGACGCCCACACGCTCACCAACACCGGCGGCCAACTGCAGGCGGCGCAGGACATGAACGTTCAGGCGACGCACCAGCTCATCAACCTGCAGGGCCTGATGCGCGCCGGGCGTGCGCTGAACGCCAGCGCCGATGGGCTCGACAACCGCAACACCCTGGGCACTGACCTGGGGCTGGAAGCACAAAGCCTGAATCTGACCGCCCGCCAGATCGACAACACTCAGGGCGCACTGCGCGCCGATCAAGTGCTCACGCTCGAATCGAACGGCAGCATCAACAACACCGCGGGGCTGATCTCCTCGGCCGGTCACCTCACCGTGCGCGAGGCCACCACCGGACGCAACACACTGGCCGTCACCAATACCAACGGCACCTTGGTGGCAGGGCAAACGCTCAACATACAAAGTGCTGCACTGACTGGCGATGGAGGGCTCTTTAGTTTGGGAGACCTTTCGCTGCAACTGACTCAGAACTTCACGCTCGCGGGTGAATTGAAGGCGCTGGGCAGCGCCAGCGTGCACACCGCCGCCACGTTCACCAATCAGTCCGACGTGCAAACCGGCGGTCTGCTGCGCGTGCGTGCCGCCCAGATGCGTAACGACACCTACGGGGTGCTCAGTGGCGGGCAGCTCGATGTGGCAGTGACCGGCACGCTCACCAACTTTGGTTTGCTTGACGGACAGGATGCACTCATCCAGGCGCATACCCTCAACAACCTCACCACCGGCCGTATCTATGGAGATCGGCTGAGCATTGCGGCGGATACGCTGGTCAACGTGGGCGAGCCCAAAGACACGCCGGTGGGCACACCCTCAACCTCCCCTTCACCCACACCCGTCTTCGCGCTAAGCGTCAGCAGCAGTGCGGCCAGAAGCGTCACCACTCATGCTTTCAAAGGCCCGGGCAAAGACCGCGTGTCCGGCGGCCCCTATGTGGCCCCTGCCATCGTGGCGCGCGAGCGGCTCGACATTGGCGCCCGCAGCCTGCGCAACGAGAACCACGCGCTCATCCTGAGTGCCGGTGACATTGCCATTGGCCGCAGCCTGGACGCCAACCATCGCGCCACCGGGCAAGGTCAGTCCCTCAAAAACGCCAGTGCCACCATCGAAGCGCTGGGCAACCTGGACCTGGCTGCTGCGCAGATAGACAACCTGCACCCGCTGGCTGCAGTCAGCACACCCACAACCGTGCATCCCCCAGGGCAGATCCTCGCGGCGGGCAACATGCGCCTGCGCTTTGACGTGGCTAACAACGACGCCAGCCACATCATTGCCGGTGGCAACATCGACACCGAAGGCCGCAGCATTTCCAGCACCAACGGCGCCATAGAGCAGCGCAACACCGCATACACCGCCACCGGCAATGCCAAATACCTCGACCCCAGCCTGATCACCGAAGTCAAAGAACGCGCGCAAAGTGCCAGCGGCGTCAACACCGTCATCCGCTCCATCGACATCACCCCCAGCGTGCCGGCGAGCAGCCTGTTCAGTGCCAAGCCCGCACCCACGGCCACCTACCTCATCGAAACCGACCCGCGCTTTGCCAATTACCGCCAGTGGTTGAGTTCTGACTACCTGCTCACGGCGCTTGCCCTGGACCCGGCCACCGCGCTCAAGCGCCTGGGCGATGGCTTCTACGAACAAAAACTCATCCGCGAACAAATTGCACAACTGACCGGCCGCCGCTTTCTTGAGGGCTACGCCAACGACGAAGCGCAATATGCCGCCCTCATGAGCAACGCCGCCACCTTTGCCCGTGCCCATCAACTGCGCCCCGGCGTGGCGCTCACAGCCGCGCAGATGGCTGCCCTCACCAGCGACATCGTGTGGTTGGTAGAAAAATCCGTCACCCTGCGCGACGGCACCACCACCAAAGCCCTGGTCCCCCAGGTGTACGTACGCGTACGCGAAGGTGATCTGCGTGGCGATGGCGCGTTCATCAGCGGCAACGCCGTCAACTTCAACCTGAGCGGCGAACTGCGCAACAGCGGCACCATTGCCGGGCGCCAAGTCGTGGCCATCAACGCGGACACCGTGCGCAATCTGGGCCGCATCAGCGCTGAGAATGTGGGCGTGCAAACGCGCGGTGATATTGAAAGCAGCGGCACGCTGGAAGCCACTCAGAGCCTGGTGGTGAACGCGGGCCGGGATTTGAATCTCACCAGCAACACACGCACACAAGGCAGCACCACCTCCATCGACCGCGTGGCGGGCCTGTACGTCAGCGGCAGTCAGGCCACCTTGCTGGCCAGCGCCGCGCGCGACATGAATTTGACGGGCGCTGTGATCCGCAACGACAGCAACGGCAACACCGTATTGGTGGCCGCACGCGACCTGAACCTGGCCACCGTACAACTAGCCACCAGCGGGCGCAGTGGAGACAACCGCAACTGGAGCGCGCAGAGCCTGCGCACGGAAGTGGGCACCCAGATTCAAACCCAGGGGGATCTGCTGCTGCATGCCGGGGGCGACCTCATCGCCCGCGCTGCCAACCTGACCTCCGATCAAGGCGCCCTCACCTTGAGCGCCGGTCGCGACGTGCGCCTGACCGCAGGTGAGCAACAGCGCATCACCGAGAGCTTCAGCACCAACCAAAGCCGCAGGCTGTTCCGCAAGAAGACCACCACCACCTACAGCAAGGTGGAAGAGACCACGGCGCTGGCCACCACTGTCTCGGCCCACAGCACCACCGTGCTCGCTGGCGGTGACATTCAAGTCCTGGGCAGCAACCTGGTGAGCACGGGCGACACCGTGCTCAAGGCGCAGAAGAACATCGACATTGCCGCCACACAACAAAGCCTGGTGGAGAGCAACCTCACCACCAAGACCACGTCGGGTTTCTTCAGAGGCGGCGGCATCGGCATCACCTTTGGCAAACAGGTGCAAAGCACCGACCAGAAGACCACCACCCTGAGTGCGGCCGCATCCACCGTGGGCTCAATTGAAGGCAGCGTACTCATCGACGCGGGCAAGACCTATACGCAGACGGGCAGCCATTTGCTGGCGCCCACGGGTGACCTGAGCATCACCGCTCAGACCATCCACATTCAAGAAGCCCGAGAGAAATCCCAGACCGATATCGAAACCCGGTTCAGGCAAAGCGGCCTCACGCTGGCCCTGACCAGCCCCATCATCAGCGCCCTACAAACCGCCGACCAGATGCGCAAGGCAGCCAAGGACACCGACAGCAGCCGCATGAAGCTCTTGGCTGCGGCCAACACCGGCTTTGCCGGATACAACGCCTACGACGCGGTGCAGAAGGGCCAGGGGCAGACGGTCAATGGCAAAGACAACCAGATCGTCACCAAGGTGGACGAGAACGGCAAACCCACCGAGGGCCGCGACGCCACCGCCAAAGACAAAGCCGGCGGCGTGAGCCTGTCCATCAGCATCGGGGCGAGCAGCAGCAAGAGCAACAGCACCAACAAGGCGGACAACGCCGCCGCTTCGACCTTGAACGCGGGCCGCAACATCAGCCTCACCGCCACCGGCGCCGGGCAAGACAGCAACCTCACCATCCAAGGCAGCACCCTCAAAGCCGCCAACGACATTGCGCTCACTGCAGACAACCAGATCAACTTGCTGGCCGCAAGAAACACCGCCGAACAAAAGAGCACCAACAGCAGCATGAGCGGCAGCGTGGGCTTCAGCATCGGCAGCAACACGGGCTTCACCGTGAGCGCCAGCGGCGCCCGGGGCAAGGCCGATGGCAACGACGAGACCTGGAGCAACACCAAAGTAGAAGCGGGCAATCAACTGACGCTGAAAAGCGGCGGCGACACCACGCTCAAGGGAGCGGTCGCCAGCGGCCACCGGGTGAGCGCCGACATCGGCGGCAACCTTCTCATCGAGAGCCTGCAGGACAAGAGCATTTATGACAGCAAGCAGCAGAGCCTGGGTGCAAGCATCACCATCGGTCCCACCATGGGCGGCAGTCTCAGCTACAGCAAGAGCAAGGCAAACAGCACCTACGCCAGCGTCATCGAACAAAGCGGCATCCAAGCGGGTGACGGCGGCTTTGACATCAAGGTGGGCGGCAACACCACCCTCATCGGTGGCCTGATGGGCAGCACCGACGCGGCTATTGCCGCTGGAGTCAATCGCCTGGAAACCGCCACCCTGATCACGACCGACATTCACAACTACGCCCAGGCCAGCGCCAGCAGCAGCGGCTTTTCTGCGAGCAGCGCCATGATGAGTCAAGGCAGCTACGGCATCGGCAATGCAGCGCTAGGCAATGTGCTCACGCAAGGAAAGCAAGGCGGCAGTTCGATGGGCGACACCCGCAGCGCCATCAGCGCAGGCACGGTGGTCATCACCAACGAGACTGCACAAAAGGCGCTCACCGGCAAAAACGCTCAGCAAACCGTCGCAAACCTGAACCGAGACACCCACGGCGCCCACATCGCCGCGCAGCGCCTAGATGTACAAAAGATGCAGCGCACCGCCCAGGCCGAACACGCCATCAAGCAGGAAACCCATCGTCAGCTCACGGTGCATTCGGACGTGGCCTACAAGGCGATGTTCAAGACGGCGGCAAAGTTCTTTAAGGTGACGTGCGCGGTGGCCACTGAAAACTGCCTGAGCGACCCGAAGCTCGTGCGCATAGAACAGATCTCGCAAGAAGAGGCCAAGCGCGACGGCAAGATTCTTGCGGTCAACGGCATCCTGAATGACGCCAACCGCGCCGGGCAGTTGGCGTATCAAAACGTGCCCGATGATCCACAGACGTTGACCAAGCCCGAATCACTCACCCTCATGTACATCCCCAAGGCAGACACCGTTTTGGGTGAATTGTTTGTGGGTGCGTATGAAAAAGTGTTTGCCCCGCTGCTCGGTTACACCAATGCGGACAACAGCTATGCGGATGTGCTGCAAGGCCGAGGCAACCAAGACACGCTGTCATTGGGGCACAGCCGGGGAACGATTGTGCAAAGGAATGCGTTCAATATTGCGGCGGATCGGGGGTACACGAATGACCGGCTCAGTGTGCACGGCGTGGGCGGGGCGGTGGGGTTTGGTGAGTACGCTCGAACCGCTTCGAGAGTTACCAAGCCCGAAAACATAGGAAACGTGACATTCACCTATATGGCCAACGACCCTGTTTCTGTAATTGCCGCCGGCAACCCAGGAGACGCGGTCGCAGCATTGAGAGAGTTCTTCAACGTAGTCACCAAAGACAACAGTGCACACAGTTGCTACGGAACCGGCGCGCCGGGTTGCGCAACGATTGCCAACCCCGTACCTGGTGGCCCGGTGCCCACGCAACAGAATCCGAACTTGATCCGCGTGTATCGCGGTTTTGATTTGGCGCCTTCCAAACCTTAAGGAGCAAGGCCTTGAAGTTGAAACGTATTGCTTTGGGTGGATTGGTTGGGCTTGTGCTGTCTGCCTGCGTGACACAAGAGCCTGGGGTGTATCGGGGAGGCGTACTGGTAAAGCCTGGCCCGCTCGATGTGCAAGACCAATACTCATTCCGTTTTTTAGACAAGTGGCGCATCAGTCACCGGTGGTTGAGTGGACCGACAGAAATTTGGCCGTGCCGCTACCCAAGCAATTCGTTTCGTCGTTTAGGCGGCTACGGTCAGCTGGAAATCGAAAGAAACCCGCCCTTTATTGAACAGAGTGGAATTTTGTATTCGGTCAGTGAGCACAATGGCCGCTGGTCATTGTCTCGCTGGCCTGAGTGGGTCTATGGCACCACCCCCGACGGCAAGTTTCAGGGGTACACAGCGTTTTGTGGGCACGTATTCCGTGACACCTACGACGGCATCGGCCTATACATCGTCAAGCCCGACCCCGCCAAAGGCACCGATGAATGGATCTCTGGCGCCCAAAGCGTAGTGATCAATGGGCTGACGTGGCTCCGCAAAACGGAACCCATCAAGGACTGGACGGGCAGCGTGGGTCGGTTGGCTTCACCCGTCGAAACCTGGGTGCTCAAGATTCCCGACACACCCTATTGGCTCAAGCTGCACCTGTCCTCAAACAGCGGCGCTACCAGCCCGTACAAAAAAGGTGCACTCAACCTTCCCGAGAAGCATCAACGCATCGTTGAGCTGTTCCACCAACTCGTCCACTCCGTCACGCTCGAACCCATTACGCCCGTGGACATCACGCCGTTACTTCAAGTGAAACCATGAACCAAGGAGCGAGTTGGGCCGCGTTTTGCATGGCGGCGACCTGCGATCGGACGCATCAGCCACCTGCATGAGAGGGCACATAAAGTCACAAGATGAAATGCGCGTTGTGTTGCAGAAGGCGCAACGCGAATAAGAGGAGAAATCCTTCTGCAAAAAACCATGAATTGCCTTGCGCCAAGTCATGAAGCGTTCACGCCTCACGACGCCGCGCGTTGTTTAACTTACGGAGAGTGTTCAACATGAGGTTTCAATACTTAAAACAACTTGCAGTCATCAGCATGGCGGCCGTCATTCTGGGGGCTTGCGGTGGTGGCGCCTCTGGCCCGGCAGATCAGGCACCTGTTTCAAACCCGCCTCCACTGCCCCCACCTGTGTTCACGCCCAGCGCAAACCCCAGTGCGAACGTGTTGCAGCAGGGGCTGTATTCATATTCGGGGTTCGGCCTGATCATCAACGGCGTCAGACAAAGCTATATCAGCAAATCAACGCTCAACGATATGGGTCGGATGAACTCGGAAATCGTGGCTACTTTTGCAACCTCGCTGTCAACGCAGCCGAGCATTTTCGATGGATTTAATGGTTCCTATTTGTATGCCGACGGCACAACAGCGCCGAGCGTTGATACACGCATTGCGTTTGACGAAAGTAGTGATTTTGTGACCTGGAAAGATCCTCTACTTCCGACCGTGGTGGGTTGGAAGGTCACGTTATTGGCAACCGATATTTCGGGGCAGCCCGTTGCATCGCAAATCAAGAGATCGGACGGCTCGCCGATCGAGGAAGCGTCTCTTGGGTTAGCGAATCCAACGCAGGTTTTTGCGCCGGGCTCCAAAGCCTATTTGGCATCGTTTGAAGCAGCCATGGATATGACCCTATCAGGCAGCAGAATGCTGCGCGTGGTTACTGAGGATGACCTTATCGGTGCCGGTTGGTGCATCCCGGTGACGGGAAAAGCTGATCGGCTGGGTGTGATTCTTGGCGCTGATGGCAAGCTTTTGTTGTACGCGGTGCCCGAAGGCCTGTGCTCGATCAATGGGCTCACACCTATTGAGACGGGCTCTTGGACGAAGGAGGCCACCGCCCCGAATGTGGTTTATCACCTCAACTACCCGGAATCGTTCAAAACCGGACCATGGGGTGGCGCGTTCTCAGGCGCCTATTCGCCCAAGTTCTTGCCGCCAAACCGCGTTTTCCGTGATGGTTTGGTGTCGAACCTGTTTTACTCAGGGCACTTTGTGCCCAAGGGGACCGTGTTGCAATCCAGGCAGCCGTTCTTCAACCATGCCGCACTTCCTTCGCTGCGCGCGGCCAGCGGCCTGTAGTTGCCATGGGCAAAACCCCCGCCCGCCGACAAGCGGCATGATTTTTTTCACTAAAGCGCTTGTCGGCGCTCAGGGGGCCCGGGTATACATCGCCCCCTTTCATCTGCGGTTTACACAAAGGGAATGGATGTCATGAGTCGGGCGCAATGCAGTTGGAGCCTTGGCGGGCTGGGAATCATTTTGTTGCTGGGTCTGACCGCGGTGGCGCAGGCGCAGATATCGCCCACGCCTTCACAAATACAAAGCGCCGAACAGGAAGTGATACGTCAGCAAGAGCGCGATCGTCAGTTGCGGCTGCAGCAGGAACGCCGTCCCGATGTGCGGCTGCGCCTGCCCACCGTGGTCGATGAGAAAGAGCGTCTGCTGCCCGAAGAGACGCCGTGCGTGCACGTTGAACGGCTGGCACTCAAGAGCAGTCAGGACGATGACTCCGCCACCCGCTTTGCCTGGGCGCTACCGGCGGCGCATCGCACGGGCGTGGGTGCACCTGATCCGGCCACCGGCCGCTGCCTGGGTACGCAGGGCATCAATCAGGTGATGCGCCGCGTGCAAAACGCCATCGTGGCGCGCGGTTTTGTCACCACCCGCATCGTCTCGGCGCCGCAAGACCTGGCCGCCGGCACGCTCACTCTCACTGTGGTGCCGGGCCGCATCTATCGCATTGGGTTTGCGCCGGGCACCGACACGCGCGCCACCTTCATCAACGCCCTGCCCGTGCGCAGCGGCGACGTTCTCAATTTGCGCGACATCGAGCAGGCGCTGGAAAACTTCAAGCGCGTGCCCACGGTGGAGGCCGACATTCAAATCGTGCCCACCGAGAACTTCAAACACATGCCCGGCTACAGCGACCTCGTGATCAGTTGGACGCAGCGTTTTCCTGTGCGCCTGAGCATGGGCGTGGACGATTCCGGCACCCAGGCCACCGGCAAGTACCAGGGCAACGTCACGCTGGCCTATGACCACGCCTTCACCCTCAATGACCTGCTGTACGTGAGCATCAACCGCGATCTGGGCGGCAGCGATCTGGACGGCGCCCGCGGCACGCGCGGCCACACGGCGCACTACTCGCTACCGCTGGGCTATGGGCTGCTGGGTTTGACCAGCGCGCGCAATCGCTTTCATCAGACAGTGGCGGGCCTTGGGCAGAGCTACCTGTACAGCGGCGTGAACCAGACCCAGGACATCCGGCTCACGCGCCTCGTGTACCGCGATGCCCTGCGCAAGAGCACGGTGTCGGCGCGCGGCTGGACGCGCGCCAGCAAAAACTTCATTGAAGACACCGAAATCGAAATCCAGCGCCGCCGCGTATCCGGTTGGGAGCTGGGCCTGAACCACCGTGAATTCATCGGCCGCCACGCGCTGGACGCCAACCTTGCCTACCGCCGCGGCACTGGCGCGCACCAGGCGCTACCCGCACCCGAAGAGCCCCTGGGCGAAGGCACCGCGCGCCTGAAGCTCATCAGCGCCGAAGTGCAGTTCAACGCCCCCTTCACCTACGCCGGCCAGGCGCTTCGCTACAACGGCACCTGGCGCGCGCAATGGAACCGCACGCCCCTGGTGCCGCAAGACCGCTTCTCCATTGGCGGGCGCCACAGCGTGCGCGGTTTTGACGGCGAGAGCATCTTGTCGGCCGAGCGCGGCTGGCTGCTGCGCAATGACCTCGGGTGGGCACTGGCGGGCCAGGAGCTGCACGTCGGGTTGGACTACGGCCAGGTGGGCGGTGCCAGCAGCGAAGTGCTGGCGGGCAAACAACTCACCGGCGCCGTACTGGGCGTGCGCGGTGGCTACAAAAATGCGGGCTACGACCTCTTTGCCGGCAAACCACTGAACAAGCCCGATGGTTTCAGAACGGCCAGTGGCGTGGTGGGATTTAACTTGAGTGCGGCGTTTTGATGAGGGTGGGCCTAGTGTTTGTCCCCTCCCCTTCAAGGGGAGGGTTAGG
>CAZZAD010000087.1:0-11242 GCA_964652055.1 uncultured Burkholderiaceae bacterium
GGGATGGGGTTGTACGGGGAAACCTTCCTTCGTAACGCACCCCATCCCCACCCTACCCCTCCCCTTGAAGGGGAGGGGACAAAGACAGAGCGCAGCGAACCCCAACGCCGTGCCGGTCATAACGGGTGATGTTGGGGTTCGCTGCACGTACTACCAACCGACGTCATTAGTCATACCGTTCAAGCAACAACAGATAACTACTGCGCGGCGCGCCCCAGCTCACGCGGGCTGTCGAGGCCACATTTGCTGGGCTTGTGAGCCAGGGCAGATTGGCCGAGGTGGCAGGCGTGGCCACGCCTGCACCGTTGCAAGACGTGCCGCTGGCGGCGTTCAGATTGAGCGAGACCGTCATGGCCGAAGGCACTGCGCCGCCGGTGGGCTTGGACAGCAAAATCGAAGCACGACCGCCTGCAGTGGTCACCGTGCCGGTGATGCGGCTCGCGCAGTTGGAGTTGCCGCTACCCGCGTTGAGCAGGCCCGTGGCCTGGCTATAGGCAAACGTGGTGTCGCTGGCGCTGATGCAGGCGCCTGCCTCGGTCAGCACTTGCCAGCCCATGGCGGTGTAGCGCTGTACTTCCAACGGCAGATAAAGATTGCTGCGCAGATCGGCGTAGGCCGGGCGCAACAACGCGCGGCCAAAGTGCACGTTGTTGCCGGTGCCGCCGGCAAAACCAATGCTGCTTACCGTGAGCGCGCTTTGCGCATTGATGGGCGCGGTAGCGCCAGGTTCCGAGGTGTCCGACAGATCGACGGTGAGTGTGAACGTGGGTGTGAACGTGGGCACGGGTGTACTGGCATCGCGCGCGAAACTCAGGCCCGTGGTGTCGTAGTAAATCAGCGCATCACTGGCCGCGCTGATGCTGCTGATGCTCACGCTGCCCGTCAGGGATAGCGGAGCACTTACGGGCACAAAACTTGTGGTCACGTGGCTGGCATCAAAGCCGGGCCGCGCGTTGGTCAGGGCCGTTCCAGCCGCATTCAGAGGCAGGGCGCGCACCACCGGCGCGGTGGCAAAGCCAAAGTTCTGTCCGGTGAATGTGAAGCCCTGCAGGCTCGGTCCCGCGCCGCAGGTGGCATGCGCCAGGGTGGGTGTGGCCGCACTGCTCAACTGATAGCGGTCTGGAATAAAGCGGCCCAGCACGGCCGCGCTGGCAAGGCGTATGGCGCGCTCTTCTTGGGTGGAGTCACTCGCGTCGGCATCCGCAAAGGCGGTGTCCTCGAGTTGCACGTTGATGCTGCCGGCTTCAGAGTAGGTAAAAGCATTGCCCGTCACCGTGCCTGCGGTGGTGCTGGCGCTTCCGGCCAACGTGCCCGCGGTGCAGCCCACCGGCAGCACGCATGAGGCCACGGCCAATTGAGGTGAACCGTCGTAACTGGTGACTGTGGCGCCCCCGTCATCCACGGCCTGCGCCAGCACAGTGAAAGGTCGTCCGGCCCGATGCACCACGCCGCCCGCACCGCTGTTATTGAGCACGCGCGCGGTGCCGGCGGTGCTGTCGGTGTTGTCCGAGGCGGTAAAGCCGCTAAAGGACGCGGGCCGCACAGCAAAGTTGTCATTGCCGCAGCCTGCCGTGGTGGCCGGTCCCGTGCCTGGGTACGAGAGCTTCACGCGTAGGTTGCGGTACGCGCTGCTCACCGTAAAGCTTTGCGCCTTGCGACCGTTGTCTGGCCCCGTAAAGGCGAAGCTGGTGGTTACGGTAGCCACTGAAGTCCAGCTGGAGCGGCAGTTGGTGAGTTCGTCCAAGTTGCCTGAATTGTCGGTGGCATCGAGCAGCTCCACTTTGATGCCGCTCATGGGGTAATTGGAGTACCCGGTGCGATCAAATTTGAGCGCGGCCAGATCAAGCGTGAAGGCTTGATTCACGATTTTTGTTTTGATAACGCCGGTCACGGCATTGGCAGGCGTAGAGGTTTCAAAGGCATTGAACTGGCCCGTGGTGTTGAGCGTGCCCTGGGTGCCGTAGCGCACGTTGTCAATCACGAGCCCCGCGCTGCCTGCGGTTTGGCTGGCAAAGCTCAAGGTCACGCGCGAACTGGTGGGCGTGAACGAGATCAGCTGCGTGCGCCAACGTGTTTGCGCCGGCAATACGGCACTGGGGTTGAGCGTGACGGTGCGCGTGGCCAGCGTGCTGCCGCCATCGACCACGGTGGCCACCAAAGTCTGGTTGGCCACCAGCGCTGGATTGGCCGCAGCATCAAAGAGCAAGTCGTAGGAGGTGCCCGCCTCTACATCAAAGGTTTGCGAGATCGTGCCCGCACCGCTGGGCCCATTCAGGTGCACGCTGTAGCTGCCTACCGAGGCGGCAAAGGTGGTGTTGCTCCAGTGCTGCAAGGCCGTGCCACTCGTGACCCAACCGCGGATGAGCTTGGTGTCGACGGTCAGGTCGGTGCTGTCGCGCAAAGGAAAGCGCACATCCTCAAAGCTGCTGTTGATAAACGGCATGGCCTCTTCCATCCGCACGTTGTCGATCACCGCGCCTGTGCAGCAGCTGGCGCTCAGGGAGGCAAAGTCCAGCGTGGTGGCAATGTCGGTGGCACGAAAAACGAACGCTTGTTCGGAATACGACAAGGGATCGCTGGTGTTGCTGGAACTAAACGACTGCGTGGTGCCACCCGCGCTGGCGTTGAGCAAACGCGCGCCCGCCCCGCCGGGATCGGCCGAAAGCGCGAAGCGTGCGCGGTAATGCACCTCGGGCAGTGCATCAAAAGTTTGCGCAATCGAGCCCACGCCCGTGCCGTCCAATTCCACACTGCGGTTGCCATCGGCGGCGGTCCAGGACGAACCCACATAACTCACGCTGTGCGTTCCCACCAGCCAGTTGGACACTGCGGTCGATCCACTAGTAAGCACCGTGTTGCCACCGGGGTCCGTGCCGGTTTCAAAGCTGCCGTTGGTAAACGGATCGGCCGCTTGCACGCGCACGTTGTCAATCACCGCCCCGCATAGGCCACTCGAAAGAGATTCAAATTTCAACGTCACCAGATCGGTGCTCGCCGTAAAACGAAACAGTGCGGTGTCGTAGTAAAGGTCATACACACGGCCGCTGGCCGGTAGCGTAGGAATAACGCCGCTGCCACCGATGAGGTAATCGGTCACATCTTCAGTGGTGCCTGCGGCCGATATGCGCAAACCTTTGCGTGTTGGACCGCACGCGGCCGAGCCCGAGTAATCCACAAACACGCTGTAGGTGGTGCCCAAGTCCACATCAAAAGATTGCGCAATGGCGCCCGCTCCAGCATCAGCATTGAGATCCACACTGCGCACGCCGTGTGAGGCGTTCCAGTAGGTGCTAGGCATCACATTCAGTGCCGCGTTTTCCACCACCCAATAGTCCAGCGCTGTGCTCGCTACGGGCAGAGCCCAGTAATCACCATCGCCAAAACTGCTGGTGGCGCCCAGGGCGCCGTCCTCGAAACTGCCGTTACGAAAGAGACGAAACTCGCGCACGTTGTAGTTGGCTGAAAACTCCGAGGTGTTGCCCGAGGCATCGGTAGCGGTAGCCGTGACTTTGTTACCTACTGCCAGGGCTGCGGTGGTCAGCTGCCCCACAAACGCCCCGCTGCCATCGGCCGTAAGCGTGCCGATGTAGGTGCGGCCCTCACCGTAGCCCGAGCTGTCTTCGTCGGACAAATAGATGTCGACGAGCGCCGAAGCAAAAGCGCTTTGCCCTGCCGCCGAACCCACATATCCGCGCACACGCAAAACACTGCTGTCGTAAGACGCATTGGTAAAGACCGGAAAATCCATGAGCAAGTTGGGCTGGCCTGCACTCAAGGCCCCATCGTTGGCGGTGACGCCCGCGCTGCTGCCCAGGTCAATGCCCAGGGCATCGTTGCTGTGCATGCTGTTGCCGCGTATCGCGTTGCCTGTGGCGCTTGCACCCGTGATCTCAAGACCCACGCCCACGTTGTAAGCCACCCGGTTGCCCTCTCCAGCACCCAAGCCCCCAATCACATTGTTGGTGCCGGTGTTGATAGACACCCCCGCGGCCGAAGGTGCGCCGCTGGGCCGCGCGCTACCCGCCACGGTGGCGCCGATGTTGTTGCCATAGAAGGTCACCCCATGGCCCGTGTTGATGCGCACGTTGTAAGTGGAGTTCCCGCTGATGTGGTTACCCGAATTGGCCCCCGTGCCCCCTACGGTCGTATTGATGGGGTTGGTGCTCACGTCAATAAGTAAGCCCGTGGCATTGGCCCGTGCTGTAGTGCCGCCCGAATCCAAGCCAATGACATTGCCTTGCAATACATTGCCCGTGGTGCCTGCCCCATTCAGATACACCCCGGCACCGGTATTGCCGCTGATGTAGTTGCCTGCCCCCGATGCGGTGCCGCCCAGCGTATTGCTGGGCGCGCCCGAGAACAGCACCCCGTTTTGCGCGTTAGGCAGTGCTGCACTTCCCGAGGCCGACAAACCAATGTAGTTGCCAGCAATCACATTGCCCGTTGCCCCCGCGTTGTAGAGCCCAATGCCATTGCCGGTGTTGCCGGAAATCACGTTGCGGTGGTCGGCCGTGGTGCCACCAATGGTGTTACCTGGCCGCCCGTCAATAGAAATGCCATCGCCCGCATTGGCCCGCGCCACGGTGCCGGAAGAGGTCGTGCCTATCCAGTTGCCATAGAACGCATGACCGCCCAGGGAGGTGTTTTGAATTTGTACGCCATGGCTGCCGTTGCTGCTGACGAGGTTGCCTGCCCCAGTGATGGTGCCGCCCACGGTGCACCCTTCAGTGCCATCCAAGTAAATGCCATAGTTGGTGTTACCTAAAGCTGTGGTGCCGTCGGCGCCCAATCCAATGTAATTGCCTTCAATCGTGCACCAAAAGGCACTGACAGCGCGAATGCCGTTTTCATCGGCACTTGTAGGCGCCGTACCATTGCCTGAAATAACATTGCGCTGACTGGCGCTGCTGCCACCAATCTGAGTATATTGACCTTGCATGTATATCCCATTGAGCGCATTGCCTTGATCTACTAAACCCGTAGAACTGGTACCAATATAATTGCCTTGAACAGTGGAAAATATAGTAGATCCATCAAGGCGAATTCCATTCTGACTAAACCGATTAATCACAAAGCCGCGAATTTCTGTCAAAGTAGTGCTTACGCGCAAACCATTGGCGGCACCGGCACTTTGTCCATTGAGCTCAACTATGGGCGCACTGGTCCACCCAGGTTGGGTTTGGGCATCTAATACCAACGGTCCAATGATAGAGTTACCGGCAATAGTGGGTAATGCGCTGGTCAAAGCAATGGTGGCCACCCCGCCCGAAAAGTAATTGTTGGCTGCACGCAGCCCTGCAGCGGCGGTGCCGTTACTAATCATGAACACGGCATGATCAATGCTTGCGGCTCGGCCGTTAATCGCCAAGCCAGTATTGCTGAGCGCATTGGCGTTGGTGATTAACTGACGCAATGAACCTTGCCCGGTATTGGTGGTATTGACTACCACATTAAAACTAAAACCAAAATCCACGCCAGAAATAAGCGCGCCGCTTGGATTAATCGTGGTAATTGATTGCGCAGTCGCAGTCGCGGTAGTGAGCGCTGAAAGGCTGCTTGATGAATTAGTTCCCGCGTCAATTTTGGAAGGCACCTGCCCGCCGACATAGTCATAAACATCGGTGACGGTGCCACTGCTGACATCGGTACGAAATGTTTGCACTGAACGCAGCGTGGCCACGTAGCCTGTGCGTGACGAAGTGACGGTGCTATTGACCGTTCGAATGGTGTAAGTGGCCGTTGTGGGCAAGGCAAATCCGTAAAAACCCGAGGCATTGGTGGTTGTAAACCCCACATAAGCCCCTGTGCTGTCGTAGAGCTCCAGGCGCGCCGAAGAACGCACCGAACCCCCATCAGCCAGAGCGGTGGCTAAATTGCGGCCGTTACCTCCACCGTAATTTTTGTCTTCAAATACTTTGCCGGTGACGTAATGGCGGCCCACGGTTATTTGCGGCCCAAACTCTGAGGTCACTGCTGGCGAGCTATCGTCTGTGGCGGTGGCTGTTAACTTGTCGCCAATGACCACAGTCGCTGCGGGCACAAAACTACCGCTGAAATTGCCATTGGCATCGGTTGTGAGATGGCCGATATAAGTGCGCCCTTGGCCGTAACCACTGCTATGACCATCGGAAATAAAAAATTCCACGCGTGCATTGGCAAAAGTACTTTGATCGGGGGCCGAACCCACGTAACCGGCCACCGCCAAGGTGCTGCCGTCATATGCTGCTGCCGTCATCACGGGGTGATCCATGCCGCGGTTCACGACCGCTTCTGACTTGGTGCCATCGTTGGTCTCAGTGGTGTTGTTGTAGTTAAGGTCGATACCAAGGTTACTGTTGCTATAGGTGGAATTTCTAAGAATAGAAGCGCGACTGGTCGTGCCGCGCACGACGATGCCGTTGCGCGTGGCGCCGATGACGGTGTTGCCCGCGCCGGTTGTCGTGCCACCGACCTGCGCGGTGTTTATGCCGTCCAACACAATGCCCCAGCCATAACCCGTGCTCAAGGCGGTGCCGTTGATGTCGGTGCCGACGTAGTTGCCTTGCACAGTGGCATCGGCATAGACGCCGTTGCGGGGTTCTATGTTCACTGCCACCTGATCTGTTGCGGCCACAAATACATTGCGTGCACTGCTGGTGGTGCCGCCAATGACCACTGTTTTTGCGCCCCACGAGTAGGCGGCGTATCTACTGTTTGGAAGTGCGGCTAATCCCGTGGCATCCAGGCCAATCCAGTTGCCTTGAATCGTGACCGTTTCTGTGCCGGCACCTCCAAATAAATAAATCCCATCGCCCGTGTTACCACTGATCACGTTGCCTGCATTGGCGGCGGTGCCGCCAATGGTGATGGACGTGGTCAGCATGCTCGTATAAATGCCTGTTTGGTTAGCAAGGGCTGCTGTTCCGGCGGCATTGGTGCCGATTTTGTTGCCTTGTATGGTCGCCGTGGTGGCGTCTGCTAAATAAATTCCATAGGATACAAATCCAACGACATTGTTACCAGAAACTAGATTGCCTGCATTGGTGGCTGTGCCACCAATCATTACGTTGGCGTTAGTGGCTGATAAGCCTAAGCGGTTTGCTATCGCAGAGGTACCTGAGGCATTGGTACCGATTTTGTTGTTGTGTAGGGTAACCAGGCCTGATGAGTTCGAGATTGAAACGCCCGTTCCACCCGAACCATCATGGCCAGAAAGTAGATTGCCCTCATCAGCGCCTGTGCTGCCCACTTGCACGGTGCCCGCACTCACAATACGTACGCCATAAATGGCATTTTTAAGAGCGCTGGTTCCTGTGCTATTCGTACCCAAGTAGTTGCCACGGATGAGCGTGCCCGAGGCACTTGCTCCGGTGATATACACCCCCGCGTCGTTATTGCCCGACAGAACATTGCGTCCAGCCACTGTGCCGTCGCCTATTTGGGTGTCAGGTGCGTTATCGATGTAAACGCCGTGGGTGCCATTGGCCCGTATGGCGTTGCCAGCGCTGTTCAATCCCACCGTGTTCGCTGTGAGCACCGTAGCGCTGGTGGTAGCGCCCGAAAGAAATACGCCCGCGTAGGTATTGCCGCTGATAACGTTGTTGCGCACCGTATTGGCCGACGAACTTTCAATCGAAATACCGCTGCGTGAATTGTTCAACGTGGTGCTGCCATCCACACCTAAACCAATGGTGTTGTATTCCACTGTGTTGTTGTTTGCGCCGGTATCCAACCGCACGCCATTGCGATCTGTTGTAGCACTAGAACCATTACCCGAAATCACGTTGCCTTGACTTGTCCCTGAACCCCCAATTTGGTTTCCTGTAGACCCCGTCACGCGCACGCCATTGAGCGTATTGCCCTGATCCACAAGCCCGGTGTTGTCTGTGCCGATGTAGTTGCCGTGCAGCGTGTTGTTGTTGGCTCCTGAGTTAATGAGTACGCCGTTTTGAGTAAACCGATTGATGATGAGGCCGCGCACAGTGTTGCCGCTGGTTGATAAGGTCAGACCACTGGTTGCGCCGGCGCTGGTGCCATTGAGTTCAATCAGCGGTGCGCTCACCCAGCCTGGTTGGCTCCAGCCGTCGATGATGATGGCGGTGGTGATAGACGGCAGCGCCGAGGTCGGCGAAATGGTGCATACCCCGCCACAGGCGCCAATGTTGAAGTTGATGGTGTGTGGTCCGCCAGCAGTGTTGTTGGCCGCGGTGATGGCCTCGCGCAGCGAAATCACACCATCAGCGCCGGGATTGGCAATCAGGTTTGCGATGGACGTGGTGGTGCCGTCACTAATGTCGCTGGTGGTGGTGACCGTCAAGCTGGCGCCCAGCGCCAGGTGGGTGGTGATCAGGGCCGCTGCCACAAAGGCTGCTGCTGCCAGCAGCGCGCGCCACTGCGCCCGTGCGTACGTCAGGAGACGGATCAGTTCAATAGCAGCGTGGTGATGTGAGATGGCCATGGCGTGCGGCGCGCCACCGCTGCTTCCCCATGGAAGCGCGGCACGCGCCCGTCCATGCTGCCTCGCAGAGCCGCTGACTATCAGGCAAATTAGGGTGCGAATTGCAGGTATCTTGCGTCGCGAGCCCCGGGGTGCGGCGGCGTGTGGAGATGGATGTGTTACTGGTTACCGGTGGGGCCGGATTTATCGGCGCGAACTTTGTGCAGGACTGGCTGAAGCAGTCCGATGAACCCGTCCTGAATCTGGACAAGCTCACCTATGCCGGCAGCCTTGAGAACTTGGCTGGCGTTGCAGGCAGTTCCCGCCATGTTTTTGTGCGCGGTGATATTGGCGATGCCGCCTTGGTGCGTGCTTTGCTGGCAGAACATCGCCCGCGCGCCGTGGTGCATTTTGCGGCTGAGTCGCATGTAGACCGCTCCATTGCCGGCGCCGAGGCCTTTGTGCAAACCAATATCGTGGGCACCTACTGGTTGATGGAAGCGGTTCGTGCCTATTGGCAGGCGCTGGAGAGCGAAGCTCGCGCGCGGTTTCGTTTCCTGCATGTATCGACGGATGAGGTGTATGGCTCGCTTGAACCGGGTGCGCCGGCCTTTGACGAGAGCCATCCTTACGCGCCCAACAGCCCCTACGCAGCAAGCAAAGCGGCCAGCGATCACCTGGTGCGGGCCTGGCACCACACCTATGGGTTGCCGGTGCTTACGACCCATTGCTCCAATAACTACGGTCCGTATCAGTTCCCGGAGAAACTCATTCCGCTGTGTCTGCGCAATGCACTGGCTGGCAAACCCTTGCCGGTCTACGGCGACGGCAAGCAGGTACGTGATTGGTTATATGTGGGTGACCATTGCGCTGCTGTACGTCGTGTGCTGGAGGCGGGCGACCCGGGTCAGACCTACAACGTGGGCGGACGCAGTGAAAAAACCAACCTGGACGTGCTGCACGCCTTATGCGCTTTGCTCGATGAGTTGCGCCCCCGCGCTGATGGCCAGTCCTATGCGCTGCAGATCGCGCATGTGGCGGATCGTCCTGGACATGACCGCCGCTATGCCGTCAACGCGACCAAGTTGGAACGCACCTTGGGCTGGCACCCTGCCCAGACGTTTGATGCGGGCTTGCGCAAAACCGTGCAGTGGTACCTGGAGCACCCCGAGTGGGTCGCGCAGGTGCAAATGAGCCGGGAGCGCGCGCCTTGAAAATTTTGCTTTTGGGAAAAAACGGGCAGCTCGGCTTTGAGCTGCAGCGCGCTCTGGCACCCCTGGGGCCGGTGGTGGCGCTGGACCGCGCGCACTGTGATCTGGCGGCGCCTGAGCAGATTCGTGCGTGCGTGCGGCAGGTGCAGCCCGAGGTCATCGTCAATGCGGCCGCGTACACCGCAGTGGATCGGGCCGAATCAGAACCCGAGCAGGCCCATGCCATCAATGCGGTGGCACCCGGCGTGTTGGCGCAGGAAGCGCTGCGTCTGGATGCCCTGCTGGTGCACTACTCCACCGACTATGTTTTTGATGGCCGCAAGGCCACACCCTATGTGGAAACCGATGCCGCTGCGCCACTGAATGTCTACGGTGCAAGCAAGCGCGCCGGAGAGCAGGCGGTGCTGGACAGTGATGCGCGCAGTCTGATTCTGCGCACCAGCTGGATCTTCGGGGTGCATGGAAGCAACTTTCCCAAAACCATCCTGCGCCTGGCGGCCGAGCGTGACGCGCTGGATGTGGTGTCAGAGCCCTGCGGCGCACCGACCTCGGCTGCGTTGGTAGCCGATGTCAGCGCACAGATTCTGGGTCAGTACCTGCGCGGGAGTGCGGCGGACTTTCCTTTTGGGCTGTATCACCTGAGTGCGAGCGGGTCCACCCAGTGGCCCGACTACGCCCGTGACGTGGTGCAAGCCGCACTCAACGCAGGACGGACGCTGCGTTTGCGCCCAGAGCGCATACGCCCCATTGGGTCAGCGCAGTACGTACAGGCCGCGTCGCGCCCCTTTAACTCGCTGCTCGACACCCGCAAGCTGCGCGAGGCCTTTGGTTTGACCTTGCCCGACTGGCGCAGTGGCCTCGATCATGTGCTGGAGCAACTGTGTATTCCGTAACCCCTACGACCTTGCCCGAAGTACTCATCCTGGAGCCCCAGGTGTTTGATGACGAGCGGGGCTTCTTTTTTGAAAGTTTCAATCAGCGCGAATTTGAGCGTGTGACTGGCTTGGACGTGCGCTTTGTACAAGACAACCACAGCCGTTCCGCACGCAACGTACTGCGCGGGTTGCACTATCAGGTTGAACATGCGCAGGGCAAGCTGGTGCGCGTGGTGGCCGGTGAAGTCTTTGATGTGGCGGTGGACCTGCGGCGCCACTCGGCCCATTTTGGACGTTGGGTGGGGGTGACATTGTCGGCAACTCACCATCGACAACTATGGATTCCACCCGGATTTGCGCATGGCTTTCTGGTGTTGAGCGAGGGGGCCGAAGTGCTCTACAAAACCACCGATTACTGGGCCCCCGAGCACGAACGCAGTCTGCTGTGGAACGACCCGGACGTGGGGGTGCAATGGCCCGTGCAGGGCGAGCCGCAGCTGGCGCGCAAAGATGCGCAAGGCCGGCGTTTGGTTGAGGCCGAAGTATTTAGTGATTGATCGTTCTGTAATTTGTGATGGCGCCCCGACGATGAGGCACTGCTCCCTCACCCTCGGTCCCTACCCAGGAACCTGCGGTGAACTCGTTGACGGGCACGCTGATGGCAAGAAAACCGTCGCCCCGGCGTAGGCCCTGTCTCTTGATCACATCTTGGTCCGAGTTCAGTGTGGTGTTTGTCCCCT
>CAZZAD010000088.1:0-11166 GCA_964652055.1 uncultured Burkholderiaceae bacterium
ACTGCCATCGGTCACGATGGTCGGAATCAACGGTCACGTTGGCCGGAATATGCACGTTGAGCGCGTCCGCTGATGCGGTATGGCGAGTACTGCGCAAGGAGGGCATCCAATTGCAGCGCCACCGCTCTTGGCGTGTCAGCACGGATCCCGAGTTTGCAGCTAAGGCCGCCGATGTGATCGGTTTGTATTTGAATCCGCCGCAAAACGCCTTGGTACTCAGCGTCGACGAGAAGCCGTCGATTCAATCGCTTGAGCGCACTCGTGGCTACGTACAGACCAGCAGTGGCAAGATCGTCCAGGGAATGAAGAGCACCTACAAGCGTCACGGCACCGTCAGCTTGTTCGCTGCCCTGGAAGTTGCCACCGGCATCATCCGTGGCAAAACTACGCAGACCAAGAAGCGCGCTGATTTCCTGGCATTCATGGATGAAGTGGTCCAAGACCAGCCCACCGGGCGGCAAATCCACGTCATCCTGGACAACTTGAGTACGCACAAGAAAAACGACGACTGGCTCGCCGCGCACCCCAACGTCACCTTCCACTTCACGCCCACCAGTGCAAGCTGGCTCAATCAGGTCGAGATCTGGTTTGGCATCTTCCAGCGCAAGACACTCAACAACGCAAGCTTCAATAGCATCGAGCAGTTGAGCCAAGCCATTCATGACTTCACTGCTGCATACAACGAGAACGCCTCCCCTTTCGTGTGGCGCAAACGGGCGGTCAAGGGCGCACAGCTTCGAAATACTATCGTTAACTTATGCAACTAGGCACTAGATGCCGAGCTGGAAAAAATCACGAGCCGCTGGAATGCCCTCACCCGTGACCTCGACGACGAGGTGTACCGCCGCTATCTGGCCGCCAAAGAACAGGCCGGGCGGCGCGCTTCGTTGTAATGCTGCATCGCAGAGGCGCAAACGCCACAGCGACACATGACGCAAATGCGCGCTCTGGGGATGTGGCCCCTGATGGGGGTGACGCTAACTGGGTGAACGTCAGGTCGGGACGGGTGCCCCTGTTTAGAGGAGCGGGACGTGTCTGCACGAGTGACTCATGCGCAGCAGCATGAGGCCATTAGGGCCATGGCACCAAACAAGGGCGCGCCCATGGCTCTTTACACGGTCTGGCTCGGCCCACAGACTGCGTGCCGGTCATCGTGGGCGCAGCCGCGTTCACCAGAGGTTTCCATACTGAACTTAACGGGGGATGGTTATGACGAGCGTTGCCAAATTTAACTTTCAACAAGCGCAACAAGCGCCCGATCTGACAAGGTTCGCTTCCGCTACGCAGCTGTCTCCCGCCGCATTCCAACAGGCGGGTTGGTCCAACAAACCACCTTCCATCCTCTCCCAGTCACCCGCCAACACGGGCGTCACGTTCACCGTGCAGGCCCCAGGGGGCACGCACACCACAGTGACTTCGGCCAAGCTGTCCGCACCACCTGTGGCGCCTGCCCACTTGGAAGGTGTTCATTTGATGGCGTGGCAAAAAGCAAATATGCCGGGTCACATCAATGAACACGCCAAGGATTTTCGACCCCGCACGGAGGGCAACGTCGCGGAGATGTATCCCTACCGCCGTAACGACGAGCTGGCGCTCGGGGTGCTACACAGAGCAACCGACGTTGCTTCTTTTGGCGGCAAGTTCCTAGCAACAAAAGCTGCAGAGGGGGCTTTGCTGGTTGCGGGGGTGGGGTCGGTGGCGAAGGCTGCAAAAGCAACTGACACCACGGTGGTGTCGATCACGGGGGCTACTGGAAGCATCGGAGAACATCTTCTTCAGCAATTGTCGGCCCGGGGTTTGGGCGATGGAAAAATGCTTCACCTAAAGCTTCATGCACGTCAGGGTTCTGAGCACAAGCTCAACGGTGCGCTGATGGAGCTACAAGACAGTGCCCCCGACCTTGTGCGCAAAGTCGAGGTCAGTCCCGATCTGCGCAAGGTATTTGGCGATTCGAATATGGCACTGCTCGTTGCTGGACAGCAGCGCAAGGAAGGAATGGAGCGAGCTGATCTGCTGCTGGCCAACGGCGCATTTTTCAAAGAGCAGGGCCAAGCATTTGCGGAGTCAGCCGCAAAGGGAGCGCAGGCCGTTGTGGTGGGCAATCCGGCCAACACCAATGCGTTGATCTTTAGTGGCTGGGCGCCCAATGCCACTACGACGGCCTTAATGGCACTGGATCACGCCCGGCTTCGTGGTGCTCTCGCAGAGGCGGCTGGGGTGCCTGTGGCCTTGGTTAAGAATGCGTTTGTCCTTGGCAACCACAGTGCCAAGCAGGTGCCGACAGCTCAATTTGCAACCATAGATGGGCGCCCCGCGTTTGATGTGATCAGCGCGGATGTGTTTGCTTCGGTGATTCGACCCAACGTACAAAATCGGGGGGCGGCGATAATTGCCGAGCGTGGCCAATCGTCGGCGCCGTCAGTGGCCAAGACCATTGTTGATCAGGCGCAGTGGCTGACGGCGGGCTCTCCAAACAATCAATGGGTCACGCTGGCGCTTCGTTCGGATGGCAAGATTTATGGCGTACCCGAAGGATTGTTTTCTGGTGTCCCGGCGATTGCGGGTTCGGGTGGGCAGCACAAAATTATTGGTAGTTTGGAGCTTGATGAAGTCACAAAAAGCCTACTCAGCACCAGCACTGCCGAACTGCTGAAAGAGCGGGACATCGTCAAGGCTTTTATGCGGTAATCACGAGTCATCGCGTTCGCGTTTGACGGGGGCCGTCAGCGCGAACGCCTGCATCAGCATCTTTTACGTACTTAGCCCCCGCCCCACCCCGAAATACTTCAACCCATTACTGCGCACAAAGGCCGGGTCATAGAGGTTGCGGCCATCGAAGAGCGCTTTGCTCATGAGCGTGCCGGCCAGCCATTCAAAGTCGGGGCTGCGGAACTCCAGCCATTCGGTGATCACGGCCAGCACATCGGCGCCAGCGCAGGCGTCGCGGGCTGAGGGCACAAATTCAATACCCGGGTTGGCCTTGAGCATTTGCCGCGCGTTGTCGGCAGCGACCGGGTCATAGGCGCGCACGCGGGCGCCGGCGCGGGTGAGCAGGTCGATGAGCGTCAGGCTGGGGGCTTCGCGCATGTCATCGGTGTTGGCTTTGAAGGCCAGGCCCCACAGGGCGATGGTTTTGCCCTTGACGTCGCCACCAAAAAATTCTTTGATCTTCTCGAACAGGATGCCGCGCTGCCGTTCGTTGGCGGTGATGGCCGAGCGCAGCATGGCCGCGGGCTCGGCGATGCCTTCGGCGGTGTGCACCAGGGCGCGCAGGTCTTTGGGAAAACATGAGCCCCCAAAGCCCACGCCGGCGTACAGAAAGTGCGGACCAATGCGCGGGTCCGAACCGATGCCGTGGCGCACTTCTTCTATGTCTACGCCCAGGCGGTCGGCCATGTTGGCCATTTCGTTCATGAAGGAGATGCGCACGGCCAGCATGGCGTTGGCGGCGTATTTGGTGAATTCGGCCGAGCGCACATCCATCACCAGCAGACGGTCGCGATTGCGGTTAAAGGGCGCGTAGAGCGCACGCAGGGTTTCAGCGCTGGCCGCATCGTTGACGCCCACCACCACGCGGTCGGGGCGCATGAAGTCGTCTACCGCAAAACCTTCTTTGAGGAATTCGGGGTTGGAGGCGGTGCTGACCTTGAGCTTGGAGCCGCGCTTTTTTAACTCGTCTTGCAAGGCGGCGAGCACCTGATCATTGGTGCCCACAGGCACGGTGGACTTGACCACCACCAGCGCGTCGCGTTCGATCTTCTGGCCCAGGGTGCGAGCGCAGGACAGGACGTGCGAGAGGTCGGCCGAACCGTCTTCGTCCGAGGGCGTGCCCACCGCAATGAAGATGAGGCTGGCGTGCGCCACGGCATCGGCATAACTCGTGGAGAACTTCAGTCGTCCGGCAGCGCTGTTGCGCGCCACGATGGCGTCCAGGCCCGGCTCATGAATGGGAATCTTGCCCTGGTTGAGGCGCTCGATTTTTTTGGGATCCACGTCGATGCACAACACATCGTTGCCCACGTCGGCCAGACAGGCGCCGGTGACCAAGCCCACATAACCGGTGCCAATAACGGTGACTCTCATGCGTACTGCTCCTTCGTATGAATTGACGCTTACGGATTGAGATCAGACGAAAACTGAATCTGATGCAAATGGGAATACAGCCCCTGAGCGCGGATCAGCTCGGCATGCCGCCCCACTTCCACGATGCGCCCTGCCTCCAGCACCACGATGCGGTCGGCCCGCTCGATGGTGGACAGGCGATGCGCCACCACAAATGTGGTGCGCCCCTGCATTAACCGCTCCAACGAGGCTTGAATAAACCGTTCGGATTCCGAGTCCAGTGCCGAGGTGGCTTCATCGAGCAGCAGGATGGGCGCATTCTTGAGCAGGGCCCGCGCAATCGACAAGCGTTGCCGCTGCCCGCCCGATAGGCGGACAGCATTTTCACCAATGGGTGTATCAAAGCCGTGCGGCAGTCCTTCAATAAACGTCAGCAGGTTCGCGGCTTGCGCCGCTTCGCGCACCGCCTCACGCGTGGCACCGCGTTGCGCGCCGTAGGCGATGTTGGCTTCAATGCTGTCATCAAACAGCACCACGTCCTGCGACACCAACGCCATGTGTTGCCTCAGGCTGGCCAGGGTGAGCGTTTCAATGGACACGCCGTCCAACTCGATGTGCCCCGCGGTGGGCCGCACAAAGCGCGGAATCAGGTTGATGAGCGTGGTCTTGCCTGCACCCGAAGGGCCCACCAGCGCAATCATCTCGCCCGGTTCCACCTGCAGGTTGATGTCGGTGAGCGCCGGTGCCGCGGCGGTGGCATAAGCAAACGACACATTCACAAAAGCAATGCGCCCCGTTTTTGTGCCCGGCGCGTGTTCAAGGGTGCGGCGGCCGGTTTCTACTTCCGGGGCCGAATCAATCATGGCGAACACGCTGTCGGCCGCAGCCACCATGCGTGCCAGCGGGCCGTTGAGTCCCGCCAGGTGGCGCAGCGGGGTGAGCAGCATCAGCGCCGCGGTGAGAAAGGTGATGAACTCGCCCGGCGTCAGCGCCTGCCCCTGTGCCTGCCATAGCGCCACGGCAATAACCACCGCCAGGCCGCAGGCCGCAATGATTTGTGTCAGGGGTGTAGCAGCAGACCAGGCCACCTGCATCTTGTTGGCAAACAGGCGCAGGCGCTGGTTGATGCGCGCAAAACGTTCGGTCTCATAGGCGTGTCCGCCATAGACCTTGATCACGCGGCTGCCCTCGTGGGCTTCCTGCACGGCACGCGTCATCTCGGCCAGCATGGCCTGGTTCTGCACATTCAGGCGCCGCAATCGTTTGGAAAACACGCGCAGGATCAGTGCAATCAATGGCGTGACCACGAGGGTGACCAGCGTGAGCTGCCAGTTGTGCCACAGCAGCAAGGCCAGCAAGGCCAGAACGGTGAGCGTGTCCCGCACCGCGGTGGTGAGCACCTCGGCGGCAAGGTTCAGCGCGTTGCTGGCCTCGTTCACAAAGCGGTTGATGACGATGCCCGAGGGCGTGTTCTCAAATGCGCTCTGCGGCCAGGTGAGCAAGCGATCGAACATCTGCGCGCGCAAGTCCACCAACACAAACTGCGAGATGCGCGCCAGCACAAAGGTGCTGGCAAAGGTGGCCAGGCCGCGCACCAAAAACACCCCCACAAAAGCGGCCGGCACCCACAGTGCGGCCTGTGCATTGCGCGCCAGAAAACCTTGATCGAGCAACTCGCCCGTCAGGCGCGCCATGAGCGGTTCGGTGACCGCAGCAAAAAGCATGGCCACCAGTGCAATGGCCAATAAACGCCGATGCGCCAGCACGGAGCGCACCAGTCGGCGCAGATGGGGCTGAGCCAGAGGTGTGGGGCTGGGGGTTGGGGCTTGAGCGGACATGGGTTTAGGGAAACACACTGATCACGGCGAGCGCAAATCCACCATCTGGGCATAGGGCGGTTTAATCACGTTCGAACTGATTTTGTAGCGACGGTCCCCCAGGGGTTCAATCTTGAAACCATCCACATAAGGGGCGCCGTCCAACGCTTTCTGGGCGATGCCTGCCGCCAGGGTCTTGGTGGCTTTTTCACCGGCATTGCTGATTTCAACCTCGCGCCCGAACTGGTCGTACCCCTCGTAGTCATCCGGTACGGCCGAGGCATCGACGCTCACATTGACGCGCTTGCCGATCACCTTGCACACAAAAGGCTGGTCCATGGAAATCAAGTTGACCGCGTCGACCTTGAGGGTGCGCACGTTGCCCGAGTTGACCTGGATGCCGGTCATCGCGGCGCCCAGCATTTCCATACCCAGCGCCTGTCTTTTTTCATCGCGCAAGATGGCGTAGAGCGCCGTGATGGCCTGCGGCGAGGTACAGGTTTTGGTGGCGGCAAGATGGGTGGCGGCGGCCAGGCTGTTCCAGTACTGCGCCTGCTGCAGATCCTTGGCGGTGCCTAGTCCCTGCGTGTACATGCGGCCCAGGGCCTCCTGCGCGCGCACATCGTGTTCCTTGTCGGCCGCCAGGCGGTAGTAACCCAGCGCGCGTGCATCGTCTTTGGCCTGCTTTTCGTAGTACTCGCCCAGGTACAGATTGACCTTGCTATTGCCCAGGCTCTGCGCAAGATCAAGCCAGTACTTCCATGAGGTGGGGGTCCATGCGAAGTACCCCACCGAGCGGGCTCTGAGCAGGGCCAGCTCGCCCGTGACGGGCGGCAATTTGTCGGTGGTGACGCCCGCATCGCTCGTGAGCGTGAGGTCATGACAGCCGCCATCGTCCTTGCGATCCAAGGCACGGGCCAAGCCACCCACCACGCCCTCCACACTGCCCACCCACCCCTTGCCTTGCGCATCGCGTGCTACATCAAATTGCACCAGCACCAGCGCGGCCTGCGCGGCGGCCTTGGCAGCAGCCACTTTGGCTGACTGCGCCGCGATGCGTTGTGCCTGCTGGGCGCGCAGACTTTCCATCTGCTCGGCCAGCGCCTTGTCCTGGGCCTGGTACTCCTGAATGACGCGATCCTTCTTCTCAAGATATTGCTTGGTGGCCAGGTCCTGACGTTTGCGCGCCAGCGCGGCGTAGGCGAGTGACTCCTGCTGCTGCAGCCGGGTTTCCTGGGCGCTTTCTTCGGGCGTTGGAGGGCTGATGGGCTTTGCTATCGACTTTGCGGCCAGGAAGCCGCGGTTCAGTGAGAAGTAACTGTCCAGGTCGACCGTGAACGCAGGCGCACTGGACGGCTTGGATAGATCAACGGCCCGGAGCACGCCGCGCAAATGCAGGGCCTTCTCCGTAGTGGGGAGCACATCGGTGTACGTCACTTCCACGCCGACTCCACCTTTGCAGGTGCTGCCCTTCCAGGTGCCCAGCAGCAGGGCGGTGGCGTACTTGACGGGAATTTCCTCACCCGCATTCAGGGCGGGCTGCAGCGCCATTTTTTGCCGCTCCTGCTCTCGGTAGGCCGCCAACTCATTCGGACTCATGTCTTTTACGGGCTTGGCGGGGCTGGCTGCGGACACCGCCTTGCGGGCCTCAATGGCCTGCAGCTGCGCCGAGGCTTGTTGATAGGCCGCCGAAAAACCGCAAGAGCTGATGAGCAGGCATGTGGCGCATGCCGTCATCCATCGAGTCATCACATTGAACATCCGGGTGTTCCTTGGGGTGTGCCACGTCCTGGGTCGCGCAGGGATTGCAAAAGCTCAATAGAATCCGCGGCCGCTCGCAAGGGGGCGCCAGTGTAGGTGAACCCTGCGCAGCGCTGCATGCGCCCCCTACCGCGCCCCCCGACCCCCGCTCTATTCGTTTCCGCATCCAACGTGTCCATCACTTCGCCCCCGCCTGCCCTCACCCTTACTCCCACCCTTGCCATCCGTCTGCCCAATCACCTGGGCGATGTCTGCATGTGCGTGCCCGCACTGGATCTGTTGGCTCAACACTTTTCACTCATGCTGGTGGGTAAGCCCTGGATTGGTTCGCTGTTTGCCGACTATGGTTGGCCCGTTGTGGCGCTGAATGGATCGGGGCGCGCGCAGCGCAGTGAGCTGCGCCGCCAGCGCAAAGCGCAAGGCACGAAGTGGGAGCGGTCGGCGCTGCTGTTCACCCACTCGTTTGGGTCGGCATTGCAACTGCGCCTGGCGGGGCTGCGTCCGAGGGGCTATGCCACCGAGGGGCGCAGTCTGTTGCTGAGCCGGGCGCTACCCGTACCAGCGCGCTGGGCCAGCGACATGCACACCGTGGAGTACTACCTGGAGCTGGCCGCGCGCGCGTTTGACCTGCCCCCCGTCGCGCCACCCACCGCCTTGCGTCTGCGTGTGAGTGAGGCCGCGCAGCACCATGCGTACACGCTGGTGCACTCCAACCGCAACGGCCGCGTGCCCTATGTGGTGCTGTGCCCGCTGGCCGTGGGCCTGCATCAGGGCAAGGTCAAGGCGTGGAACGGGTTTGGTCGATTGTGTGAGGCCCTGCGTGCGCGTGGCGTGCGCGTGGTGGCCATGCCCGGCCCGGGTGAGCTCGACGCGGTACGCGCTGCGGTGCCTACAGCCACCGTGCTGCCGGCCTCCAACGTAGGTACGTTTGCCGCGCTGCTGGCGGGCGCGCGTCTGGTGGTGGCCAACGACAGTGGCCCCGGCCATCTGGCCGCAGCCGTGGGCACCCCGTTGGTCAGCGTGTTTGGTGTGACTGATCCGCTCAAGACGCGGCCCTGGGGCGAGCGGGTGACCCTGCTCGGTGGCAAAGACGGCTGGCCTGACTATGCGGCGGTGGAGGCGGCGGTCTTGGCGGCATTAGGCCCAATGCCGTTGGGTTAGGCAGGGCTTGCGCATGCGCCTCGGCAATGTCGCCGCCCCGGCGCAGGTCCTGCTCTTGATCACATCTCGGCCTTGCCTTTGTCCCCTCCCCTTCAAGGGTTGGGGTGGGGATGGGGTACGTTGCGAAGCGTAGTTCCCCATACAACCCCATGCCCACCCGTGGCCTAATTTGCGGCGCGTGTTAATTGGGCCCCGGCCTGCGCCGGGGCGACGCCTGTTTGCGGCGCCAGCAGTACGCCCAGCAACAACAGGAGCAGGTGCCCCTCAGAAAACGTCTGGAAGTGCGAGCTAAATAGGCTTGTTGCACTCCACGCCAGCAACAACGCCAGGGCGGTTTGTTTCCATGGCCGCGCGGCGGGTTGTCGGGCCGCGGCCACAAGAAAGCCGACAAACGCGGCCAGTCCCAGCAGCCCGGCACAGGCCCACACGTAGAGATATTGATTGTGTGGGTCGGACGTGGGCAAGCTGCGCCAGCTGCCATCATTGCTTTCAATCCGCATTGCATAAGCTGCATCAAAGCCGCCGGTGCCGTGACCTACCCAGGGGCTGGCGCGGATGACTTGCACCGTATTGCGCCACATCACCACACGCATGCCCATCGAATTGTTTTCCGGGGATTCCTGCACCGACTGCATCTCACGCCATCCCAATCCAAAGCGTTGCTGCACCACCGGCGAGAGCGCCACCACCACAGCGGCCACCACGGGCAAGGCTGCCAGCAGCCCCAGGCGCGTGCGCCCCTGCACCAGGGTCAAGGTGAGTGTGATGGCCACAAGGGCCACGGCCATCTGCCCACTGCGCCCGGTGGTAACAAAAAGCAGATTCAGAAACAGCGCGGCGGCGGCGCTGGCCCACAGCCAACGCGTCTTCGGTTTCACCATGGCCAGCGCTAGCGCCAAGGTGAACGCCGCCACAAACACCATGCTTTGTGTGGAGGGGTTGCGCAACGCCGTGCCCAGTGGGCCCGACTCCAGCAGCGTGACCTTGAAGTGCCACGAATAAAACGACACCAGCGCCCCAAACACACCAAAGCCCACGTACGCCGCAGCCAGCCGTGCCTTGCTCTCCCAGGTTGAAAACAGCGCCAACACCAGCAGCATCAAGAGCACCGGACGCCAACCGTTCAGTGTGTGCAGCCGGAGTGCCCACGGCGCATCGGCCCACAACATGGCCAGGGCCAGCACGCCAAAGAGTACGAGGGCGGCCCGCGCCACCGGTTGTTGCAGCACGACGCGCATGCGGGCCACAACATCAGGTAGCGCCACAAACGCCAGTAGTGCGAGAAACAAACCGACATTAGTGACCGGCGGAGAAAACCCGGTGCCACACAACGCGATGGCCACGGCGCCCCGCGCAATGGCCAGCGTGACCGAGGTGCGTGAGAGCTCGATTGAGTCGAAGCGACTTCCCAAGGTTTGAAGCAATGTGGTCCCCATCAGCATTACCGAACGTGTTATTGCCGAACGTCTCGTCCCCGCTGCGCATAGCGCAACCCGCGCCACACCTTGTCCCAGCGATAGCGCAGCCAGGCATAGAGCCGCCCACGTTGCTGACGTTTGTCATCCAGCGCACTGGCAAAGGTGCCGTTCATGCTGCCCTGCTCCACTATGGGTCGCGCCAACCACCACTGCGTCACGCCTACGGCGGCGTCGGTTTCGCGGATGAGCCAGTCAGCGGGGCGCGTGATGGGGTGCGTGTCCAAATATGCCAGGCGGCGCTGCGCTGCTTCAAGATCGCATACCAGGGCATCGGCGGCGGGCAGTGGGCCGCCGGGGATCAGTGCGGTGGTTGCATCGGTCCGTCCCACGTGATGGTTGTCACCGCGGCCCAGATATAGCGACCAGCCGGGTTTGAGCGCATCAGATTCCTTCATGGCACACGCGAAGGCCGCATTGAAGTGGGCATCGAGCACCACGTCGTCCTCAAACACCAATGCCCGCGCCAATTCGCGCACCTGCATGCGCCGCCACACTTCCATGTGTTTGAGCACCAGCGATTGATGCGGGCGCCGCATATCGCTGGCGCCAAACGTGCGGGCAATCAGCTCGGCGGGGATCGTATCGGCGTCGTGTTCAAAGATGAATTCAAAGGCGATGTTGTGCTGCGCCATCTGGCGCTGCACGTGCGCAATGCGGTCCGCAAAGCTGCGTACCGAGAGCACGTAAACCGCATCCACTATGGAATTGACTGAGGCTGCATTCATGGCGCGGAAGTCTACGGGGGCATAGCACGGAGGTGGACTGCCGCTGCGCCACGTTTTTACTGAAAACAGTGTGAAGCACTGCACTAGGGCCTGTCATCAATTATCGCTCCTCAAGCGTTAGCTGCCGATTGCAACAATTGTTACAGCAGAGATGACACGCAG
>CAZZAD010000089.1:0-10724 GCA_964652055.1 uncultured Burkholderiaceae bacterium
TTGAGTAGAGCGAATTGCCCGTGACGGCAAGGCGGGGGTTGGGTGGACGGTTACGCCGCAACGAAGTAAAAGATGTGATCAAGAGACAGGGCCTGCGCCGGGGTGACGACACAAGCGCGCGTGCGTCTTTCCTGTTCCGGGGCGCAAGCCGACAGCGCATGTCGTTGTATCCGACTCTCCCGGAGGGAGAGGGGCTTTTAACCTCCCTCTGCCTCCGGGAGAGGGACCGAGGGTGAGGGAAAGGCGCTGCGCAAAACCGCGCAGCAACGCAAATGGGTACTCAGTAGAGCTACGCAAGCCGTTGTGCGAGATGTGATCAAGAGACAGGGCGCAGGCCGGGGCGACGTCACTTCGGTGCGTTGTTACTTCTTTTTGTTCCAGATCGACGCATAAAACTCCCTTCCGCTTCACGCCGCTTGCGCTCACGCGTGAAGTGCCACCACGGCAGCGCTTCTCCTGTACGCGCCTGATGAATCGCCGCCGCATAGGTGTCCCACACGCAGGGGTCGTGGCGCGTGTTGGTCAGACGCTGAATGCGCGTGTAGAGCGTATCGGCGTTCTGGCGCGCCAGTTGTTTGAGCGTGCGTATGCCCAGCAGAACAAAGTCACGACGCATGGCCGGGCCGATGTTGCGCAACGCGAGCAATTCATCGTGCTTCTTGTCAGCGCGGGCGGGGTGGGTACGCTCGTAGTCTTCAATCTGCATCAGCAGCGACAACTTCTGCTCGCGCTGCACCTGTTTCCAATCCATACCCTCCAGCGCGCCCACCAGTGCATACAACAGGTTCAGGCTGGCCTTGGGGTGCGCGCGCTTGACCGCAACGTAAGTGGCTATGGCGCCGCGACGGCGCATAGCCGCCGGTGTGGTGATGCTCGCATCGACCAACATCTGCGCCGATTTGGGGCCGAGGTTCAGGAGTTGGGCCAGGATGCTCATGCCTATTTCAGAGCATCGGCCACCATGGGGTAGAGCAAGCGCAGGCGTAGCTCCGTCTTCAGCCGCGTGTTGCGCAGACGGCGTGATTCGCTCATGAAACTCAACATCATCGGCGTGACTGCCGCCGCCAGTTGTGCGCGCGGCAGGCGTGGTGGGCGGGGCAGGTCATAGCGATCGGCCACGAGGTCGAAGTAATCGCCCATTTTCAGTTCCGTGTCGTCCACTGCATTGATCACACGTGCCGCGCGGCCACGCCACAGGGCAGCGAGGGCGGCGCGGGCCAGATCATCGGCGTGAATGTGATTGGTGTAGACGTCATCGGCAGGTGTCAACGCGGGCGTGCCCGCACGCAGTCGCTCCAGCGGCAGCCGGTCGGCGGCATAGATGCCGGGCACACGTAGCACGGTCACGCGGCGGCCATCGCCATAGGCGCGGGCCTGCCATGCGCGACACGCGTGCTCTGCGGCCACACGTCGTACAGCGCGTGCGTTGCGTGGTTGGGGTGGGGTGGATTCACTCACCCAGTCCCCGCCACAGTCGCCGTACACGCCGGTGGTGCTGATGTAGACCAGATGCAGGCCGCGGCCCTCCAGTGCGTTGAGCAAGTGTTGAGTGCGCGGATCTGTATCGCCGCTGCTCGGTGGCGGTGCCAGATGAATCACATGTTTGGCCACAGCGGCCAGGCGTGCCAGCGAGCGCCGTTGATCCAGATTGCCCACCAGGGGCATGGCACCGGCCGCGCGTAATTCCGCCACGCGCTGTGGGGTCGAAGTGAGCGCGATGATGCGAAAACGGCTGCGCATGCGTGACACAATTCTCAGCCCGACATCGCCGCAGCCCACGATGAGCAGGCGCGGCTTTCCTAGTCTTTTATTTGTGCGTACTCGCATAGTGGATGGAGTCTATGAGTTTCCAGGTTGAAGTCCTGCCCTCAAATCAGAAATTCACGGTGGAAGGTGATGAAACCGTGTTGCAAGCCGCGTTGCGTTCAGGCGTGGGTTTGCCCTATGGCTGCAAGAGCGGCACGTGCGGCACCTGCAAGTCACGCGTGGTGCACGGGCAGTGGCAACAAGGCGAACACTCGCCCACAGCACTCACGCCCGCAGAAGCCGCCGAGGGCAAGTTGCTGGTGTGCTGCTCACGCCCTCAGACCGACCTCACGATTGAAGCGCGTGTGCTTAGCGGCTTTGGTGATGTGCCCATCCGCAAAATGCCCGCGCGCATTGCCAGCATTGCGCGGCCCTCGAGCAACGTGGCCATCGTGCGTTTGCAGTTGCCTGCCAACGAGCGCTTGCAGTTCCGCGCTGGGCAATACCTTGAGTTCATCCTGCGCGATGGCAGCCGCCGCAGTTATTCCATGGCCACGGCGCCGCACGCCGATGAGCAAATCGAACTGCACATCCGCCACATGCCCGGGGGTCGCTTTACCGACATGTTGTTTGGCGTCGCTGCCACGCAAGTCAAAGAGCGCGACCTCGTGCGCATTGAAGCACCGCAAGGCACCTTCTTTTTGCGTGAAGACAACGACCGACCCATCGTGTTGCTGGCCAGCGGCACAGGCTTGGCGCCCATCAAAGCCATTGCCGAGCACATCTTCCACAAACGCATCAACCGTGATAAGCCCGGCAAGCCCGCACGTTCCGTGATGTTGTACTGGGGCGGACGCAAACCCGCCGATCTGTATCTGGACGCGCTGCCGCGTCAGTGGGCGCAAGAGCAACCCAACTTCACCTACGTGCCGGTGCTCTCCGACGCCGCACCGGAAGATGTGTGGAGCGGCCGCACGGGTTTTGTGCATCAGGCCGTGATGGCGGATTTACCCGACCTCTCCGCCCATCAGGTCTATGCCTGCGGTGTGCCGGTGATGGTCAACACCGCCAAGCGTGACTTCGTGGCGCAATGTGGTTTGCCTGAGGATCAATTTTTTGCCGACGCCTTCACCTCTGAGGCGGATAAAGCAAAGTAGGGTTAAACCTGCGGAGCATTGTCAGGCTCCGTTGCAGTGTCCAGCGTTGCAGCACCGTTGCCTCACCCCAACCCCTACCCAGGAACCTGCGGTGAACTCGTTGACGGGCACGCTGATGGCAAGAAAACCGTCGCCCCGGCGCAGGCCGGGGCCCAATTTGGGGTGCGGGTCACTTGGGCGATGCGCTGCAAATTGGGCCCCGGCCTGCGCCGGGGCAACGACGTAAGTGCGCGTGCCTCTTTCCCGTTCCGGGGCGCAAGCCGACAGCGCACCGCGCTGTATCTAACTCTCCCGGTGGGAGAGGGGCTTTAAACCTCCCTCTCCCACCGGGAGAGGGACCGAGGGTGAGGGAAACCGGTGCAGCGAACTTGGTTAACTCTTAAATAGTTGAAGGGAAACGCCATGAGCAACAAACCAAAAATCTTCATCGACGGCGAACACGGCACCACCGGCCTGGAAATCCGCGCACGCCTAGAGGCGCGTACCGATCTACAACTGGTGAGCCTGCCGCGTGAACAAGCCAAGGACGAAGCGGCCAAGCGCGCCATGGTCAACAGCGTGGACGTGGTCATCCTGTGCCTGCCCGATGACGCCGCGCGCGCCACCGTGGCCCTCATCACCAACCCTGCCACGCGCGTGATCGACGCCAGCACCGCGCATCGCACCGCGCCCGGTTGGGTCTACGGCATGCCCGAGCTCACGCGCACGCAACGCGATGCAATCCGCACCGCCAAACGCGTGGCCAGCCCCGGCTGCTATCCCACCGGGTTTCTGTCACTGGTGCGGCCGCTGCGCGAAGCGGGCGTGCTCAGTGAAAACCACGCGGTGTCGGTGCATGCCGTGTCGGGCTATTCGGGCGGCGGCAAAAAGATGATCGAAGCGTATGAGCACCCACAAGAGCATGGACCTCAGGCCTTTGGCACCTACGGCCTGTCGCTGTCCCACAAACACCTGGCCGAAATGACCACGCACGGTCTGCTGGCGCAAGCCCCCTTGTTTGCACCCGCCGTGGGTGCGTTCTATCGCGGCATGCTGGTGCATGTGCCGCTGCATTTATCCACCCTGGCCAAGAAAGTCACTGGCGCCGACCTGCACGCCATCTACAGCGCGCACTTTGCTGGCGAGACCTATATCAACGTGCGCCCCCTGAACGACGCCGCCTCGCTGCGCGACGGACAGTTCCTGGAGCCCGAAGCGCTGAATGAAACCAACCGCCTTGAGGTATTCGTGTTCGCCAGCGACACGCAGGCGCTCCTGGTGGCGCGGCTCGACAACCTGGGTAAAGGCGCCAGTGGTGCAGCGGTGCAGAACCTCAATGTGATGCTGGGGCTGCGGGAGATGGAGGGGTTGAAGTAGGGCGGTATGGGCCGAGTGGTCGGGATGCCGTGGCAGGGATTACAGTGATTTATAGTCTGAAACTATAATTCACTATAATTCACTATAAGTTGCATATTCTCCTCTGTTGCCACAAGGTGTAGGCATGACCGCATCCACGTTTCGGCGTCAGGATCTGGCGCAGCGTTTAGCCGCTCAAATTTTGGAGGCGCCGGCCGCATCGGCGGCGCGGTCGGGTTTATTTCTGGCGGCGCCACGTCGTACCGGCAAATCCACGTTTATTCGCGAGGACTTGCGGCCTGCCTTGCAGGCGCGCGGCGCCGTCACGCTGTATGCCGATCTTTGGGAAGACCGCAAGGCCGATCCGGGCGACATCATCGTGGGCGTGATTCGCCAGGCGCTGGCGTCGTTGCAACCGGCTTTGGCGCGTGTGGCGCGCTCTTTGGGTATTGGGAGCGCATCGGTGGGTGCGGTGAAGTTGTCTCTCGACCGCATTGGCTTGGGCAAGGACGTGTCATTGACAGCGGCTCTGGTGGCACTGTCGGACGAAGTGCGTCGGCCCATCGTGCTGATCATCGATGAGGCGCAGCACGCCATTACCTCCAGCGCTGGATCGGAAGCGCTTTTTGCGCTCAAGGCGGCGCGTGATGAACTCAACAGCAGCAAACACCACGGCTTGCGGATCGTGGCCACCGGCTCCAATCAAGACAAACTGGCCATGCTGCGTGGCTCCAAAGATCAGCCCTTCTTTGGTGCGCCCCTGGTGCCGTTCCCGCCTCTGGAACGTGATTTCATTGTGTGGTTTTGTCAGAACGTGAGCCTGCCCGCATCGCTTGACCCAGACCGCACCTACGCGCTTTTTGAGCAGGCGGGTTGGCGGCCAGAAATCCTCGGTGCCGCTGCCGACGTTCTGCGGTTTGATCTGGCAACGACGCCTTCCAATGTGGCGGAGCGATTTGAACAAGCCGTACGTGAACAGATTGCGTCGGCCAATGCAGAGACGTTGCGCGTGGTGCACAGCCTGCCCCCCTTGCAGTCCGTCGTATTGCGTGTGGCGGCCGAACAGGCCGAGCGCTACGCACCCTTTGAAGCGCAAACCATGAAGCAGTACGCGCGGTTCTTAAAGGCAGCAGGTGCGGCAAACGCCAGCACGCCAGACAACACCAACGTTCAGCACGCGTTGAGTGCCCTACAGGAAAAAGGTTTGGTGTGGCGTGCCGCGCGCGGCGTCTATGCGCTTGAAGACGGTTCACTCGCAGCGCTGTTGTTGAGTGAAATGCCTGCGCGAGCCGCACCGCGTAAGCGGGCGCAACGGCAGAAGTAAAAGAACCGCGGAATCGCGCAGTCCTTACTTAGATCAAGCAGAGGTGGAGGGGGGCACCTGATGCGCAAATGCGTGTCTCAGCTTCGCGCCCCCGGCCAGTGCGTATCAGTTGGCCAGCTGCTTGAACTTCGGATTCCGTACCACGTCTTCGATCAACTTTTGGACGCTCGGTCCAAAGGCCTGTGCCACTTCTTGGCAGGCTTTATCTGCAACAAAACTTCCTGAGAACGGAAACGTCGACTTTGTGGTGAAAGACTCGTTCCTATTGTTGGTCACCGTGAGCGTGAAGGACCAATTTCCGTCGGTCATTCCTGAGCTGAAATCAACGGCCTCAAGTTTGCCGGACAGTATGAGCGGTGACGCAGGGTTGTAGGCGCCAGCGAGTTTGAGTTCATCAATAAATGCTTTTTCGATGTAACCCTCAAAGTGAGGTACGACATTGACCCCGCCTGCGGCGCGGCAGGTAATCGACGATTGTCCAGGCTTACTTGAAGTAAAGGTTGCGACTGCAACCGGTTTGATGTTGTTTGCCTTGATGAGGTCCACATTTTTTACCGACGCCCCGTAAGGCGACGCGTTGTAAGCGCAGCCCGAGATGAGGGCGGCCACAGTGACGAGTGCAAGAGAAACAATTTTCATAGGTGCCTTTCAGGTGGGTAAAAAGTGGAGCGCGAATTTACCGGACACCGCACTAAAAATTCCGTCACGGTCGCTGATGCCTTACGGGCATTGGACTGCGTCTCTGACGAAATATCCGGGTTAGCGAACCCGGCTTTCGATTTCCGCGCGTGCGGTGGCGTCAATATCGACGAACTGCATACCAATCCTGAAGCCGCCGTTTCGACCATCGAACACGCAGTTCATGACCTCGGCACGTGCTGATAGTGGAACGGCATCTTTCACCTTGGGGGGCAGCAGCAGGCTGACCTGTAGCAGGGTCCCTACTTTCAATGAAAAGTCAGCAATGATCGACAAGCCGCCCGAGCTGATGTCCAGCGTGCGGGCCTCGGCCACTTGGTTGGAATTCAAAACGACGAGACGGGCAGCCGTTTTGATCTGCCACCGGGGGCTGCGACGCTGTTCCGGGCCACCGGCATCAGTGGTTATGGGACGCATTGTTGGTTAAATGAAGACTGGGAATAAGGATCTCGGCATGCTAGTGGCCAGATTGCTAAGCGTTAACGCAAGACTTGGCCTATGTTTTGAGTGCATTTTTGGCCTTATGTTTTCAGGGCAATGGTGCCGGTATATACGGGCAATAGTGTTTGAGGACTCAGCACAACCGCGGGGGTGGGGTAGGCCGTTATCGAATGATCAAACCGATCACGACACGTCCTCTCCCAAATAAGCCTCACGCACCCGAGCATCGTCCAGTAGTTGCGCAGATGCGCCACAGAGCGTGATCTGGCCTGAATCCATCACGTAGCCGCGATGTGCCACCTCTAGCGCGAGGCGCGCGTTTTGTTCCACCAGCAAGATGGGCATACCCTGTGTGGACAGGGTGCGGATGACCTCAAAAATCTTTTCCACCATGAGCGGGGCCAGCCCCATGGACGGTTCATCAAGCAGCAAGAGCTTGGGGCGGCTCATGAGGGCACGCGCCACTGCGAGCATCTGCTGCTCACCGCCCGAGAGGGTGCCGGCCAGTTGTTTGGCGCGTTCACGCAGACGGGGAAACAGCGTGTACATGTGGTCCATGTCGGCGGCTACCTCGGCGGTGTCGTTGCGCGTGTAGGCGCCCATTTGCAGGTTCTCGGTCACGCTCATACGCGCGAACATGCCGCGGCCTTCGGGCACCAATGCCATGCCGCGGCGGAGCAACTGGTGTGGGGGCCGGCCTTTGGTTGGGTGACCCAGATACTTGATGTTTCCCTGCCAGGGCAGCAGGCCAGTGATGGCTTTGAGCGTGGTGGTTTTGCCGGCGCCGTTAGCGCCAATCAACGTGACCAGCTCGCCCGCGCCGACTTCAAGCGCAATGCCTTTGACGGCCTTGATGCCGGCATAGGCCACCTTGAGGTCGGTGAGCTGCAGGATGGGCGAGGTCATGTGTTTACCCCGGGCGTCGCGGCGCGGCCCAGATAGGCCTCGATCACCGCGGGGTGGGCCTGCACTTCGGTGGCGCTGCCTTCAGCAATTTTTTTTCCGTAGTCGAGCACAGTGACGCGATCACACAGCCCCATGACCAGCTTCACGTCGTGTTCGATGAGCAAAATCGTGATGCCCTGTTGACGAATGCTGTCGATGAGCGTGCGCAGGGCCTGCTTCTCGGTGGCGTTCATGCCAGCGGCCGGTTCGTCGAGCGCCAGCACTTTGGGGTCGGTGGCTAGCGCACGAGCGATTTCTAAGCGGCGCTGATCGCCATAGGCCAGGGTGCGTGCCGCATGGTGCGCATAGCGCTGCACGCCGACGAATTCGAGCAGCTCCATGGCGCGTGTCTTGATCGCGTGCTCTTCACGCTGGGCGGCAGGCAGACGCAGCACTGCGCCCAGCACCAAACCCCACACGGAGCCCGGCATGCGCAGGTGTCGCCCCACCATGACGTTTTCAAGCGCGGTCATGTCGGGGAACAGACGGATGTTCTGAAAGGTGCGCGCGATGCCTGCGGCGGCCACGCGGTGCGGTCGTGTGGGTCGGTACGGTTGACCGTCGATTTCAAAACGGCCCGAATCCGGTCGCGTGAGCCCAGTGATCACGTTGAAGAGCGTGGTCTTGCCTGCACCGTTGGGACCAATCAGCCCGTAGATCTGGCCGCGCTCGATGCGTAGGTCGATGTTCGACAAGGCGTGCAACCCGCCAAAACGTTTGTTCACGCCCTCTAAGCACAGGATGGGCGAGGACATTGCCTTCATTGTGCGTGCCTTGCCGGCCACAGACCGCGTGGCCGATACAGCATGACCAGCACCATCGCCAATCCGTAGAGCAGCATGCGCAGCACCTCGGCATCGACCAGTACCTTGCCAAAGAGGCTCATCTGCACGGGCACTACGGTATGGCGCAGCACCTCAGGAAACAGCGCCAGCAACACGGCGCCCAGGATCACGCCCGGGATGTGGCCCAGACCACCGAGCACCACCATCGCCAAAATCACAATCGATTCCATCAGCGAGAACGAATCAGGCGACACAAAGCCCTGAAACGCCGCGAACAAGGCGCCCGCCACGCCACCGAAGGTGGCCCCCAGCGCGAAGGCGGACAGTTTGATATTGCGAGTGTTGATGCCCATGGCCTGCGCGGCAATTTCATCTTCGCGTATGGCCATCCAGGCGCGGCCCAGGCGCGAGTCCTTCAGCCGCAGGCACACCACCACACACACGATGGCCAGCACCACAAACAAGCCGTAATACAAATACACCGAGGCCAGTTTGACCCCGAACACCTCCAAGGGCCGCCCCAGGTTTACGCCGGCCACACGCGCCGGATCAATCAGGTTGATGCCTTGCGGGCCGTTGGTGAGGTTGATGGGCGCGTTCAGGTTGTTCAAAAAAATGCGGATGATTTCGCCAAAGCCCAACGTGACGATGGCCAGATAGTCGCCGCGCAACTTGAGCACCGGCGCGCCCAGCAACACGCCGAAGAGCGCTGCAACCGCTGCGCACAGCGGCATGACCAGCCAGATGGAGCCATGCAGTCCACCGGGAACCGCCTGCGCAATCCATGCAAAGTGCGTGGTCAGGTGCGGTGAAGCGAGCAGCGCGTACACATACGCGCCCACCGCATAGAACGCCACAAAGCCCAGGTCCAGCAGCCCTGCAAACCCCACCACAATGTTCAGCCCCAGCGCCAGCATCACGTAAAGCGCCGCGTAACACAGCGCGCGTACTGCGGCATTGCCGCCGAAGGTGTTGGCCACAAAGGGCAGGGCAAGCAGGAGTGCGGCCAGCAGCACCATGCGGAGCCCATGAGGTACTGCGGGTACCAAACGTCGTCGCCCCGGCGCAGGCCGGGGCCCAATTGCAGGCGTTTCAAATTGGGCCCCGGCCTGCGCCGGGGCGACGTCTGTTGGATGTGTTTGCGTTTGTTCCATAAGCCGCACTCTTGCCCGCGAGAGCTAAGCCCGCTCCGCCACCCGCTCACCCAACAACCCGCGTGGCCGAAATATCAACACCGTGCACAACACAATGAACGCAAACACGTCCTGATAGTGCGAGCCGAACACGTCGCCCGTGAGTGAGCCGATGTAACCCGCGCCTAGCGCCTCAATGAGCCCCAGCAGCAAACCGCCCACCACCGCGCCGCCAATGTTGCCGATGCCCCCGAGCACCGCCGCCGTAAAGGCTTTGAGCCCCGGCATAAAGCCCATATAGAAATGCGCCACGGTGTAGGTGGCGGCGTACATCACGCCCGCCACCGCAGCCAATGCGGCACCGATGGCAAACGTGGCCGCAATCACGGTGTTGGGGTTCACGCCCATGAGCGCGGCCATGCGTGGGTTCTCGGCCGTCGCGCGCATGGCACGGCCCAGTGGTGTGGCATGCACCACGATCAACAGCCCCACCATGATGATCAATGACAACACAATGACCACGATCTTGGTCAGCGTGATGGTGGCGCCGCCCACTTCAAAGACGTGTTCAGGCAGCAGGGCCGGGAAGGTGAGGTAGTTGCGGCCCCAGATGAGCATGGCCAGGGTTTGCAGCAGGATCGAGACGCCGATGGCGGTGATAAGCGGCGCCAGGCGCGGTGCATTGCGCAGGGGGCGATAAGCCACGCGTTCCACGACCAGGCTCACCGTGATGCACACCGGAATGGCCACTGCCGTGCCCGCCAGCAGCAGCACGAAGCCGGGCAGCTCAGGAAACGTCTGCTTCAAATACAGGATGACGGACAAACCCGTAAGCGCCCCCACCATCAGCACATCACCGTGCGCAAAGTTGATGAGGTTGAGCACGCCATAGACCATCGTGTAGCCCAAGGCCACCAGGGCATAGAGGCTGCCTTGCACCAGGCCGTTGATGATCTGTTGGAGGAGGGTGTCCATGGGTGGGCTTGTTTGAACGAGCTGGGTTTTCTGGGCTAAGAGCTCAGCAGCGCAATTCTGATAAACAGGCGTCGCCCCGGCCTGCGCCCTGTCCCTTGATCACATCTCCGATTGCGATAGGAGCGGATGTTTACTCCCTCCCCTTCAAGGGGAGGGCGGGGGTGGGGATGGGGTACGTTGCGAA
>CAZZAD010000090.1:0-5179 GCA_964652055.1 uncultured Burkholderiaceae bacterium
ACGCCTTCCTGCAGCAGATCCTGCTGCGCCCGGCCGAATACGACGTGATTGCCACGCTCAACCTGAACGGCGATTACGTGTCTGACGCGCTGGCCGCGCAAGTGGGCGGTATTGGTATTGCGCCGGGGGCGAACCTGTCGGATTCCATCGCCATGTTCGAGGCCACACACGGCACCGCGCCCAAGTACGCGGGCAAGGACTACGTGAACCCGGGCTCAGAAATTTTGTCGGCCGAGATGATGCTGCGGCACATGGGCTGGACTGAGGCGGCCGATCTGGTGATTTCGTCGATGGAAAAATCCATTCTGAGCAAGAAAGTCACGTACGACTTTGCGCGGTTGCTGGACGGCGCCACGCAGGTGAGCTGCTCGGGCTTTGGTCAGGTGATGATTGACATGATGTAGCGTGGTCTCAGGCCTTCACGGGCCGTCCCAATAGAGCCCCAGATCGTTGATTCGACTGGGGTTTTTCATTTCCGGTGTCCCAGCACTTCCCTCCTGATCTTTGCTGAGCGGCGGCGCGGTTGGGGCATCGAGGCCGAGGCGTCGTCGCAGGCCGTTAGCCCGGATATTTCATCAGGGACGCGGGCGCTCGAAAGCTCCCCGCGGGAATCGACTGCAGTTCTTGCATGTGGGCCCATGTTCGCCACGCTTTTGTATGCAAAACAGATCACATTGACCCTGAATTCGCATATGCTTGGGCATGGCTGCCCTGGACACCTTCATCGACGACCGCCTTGCGGCAGGCCGGGGCTGGTTCAGTCACGACGAAGCGGTCGCGTCTGGCATCGCCCTGAGTACCCTGTCACCGGCACTGACGCGTGCTGTCGCCAAGGGCAAGCTGGCCAGTCCAAGGCACGGCTTCTACCTCATCGTGAGGCCTGAACACAGGGCGGCAGGTGCGGCCGACCCGGCCGAGTGGATCGACCCACTGATGAAGCATCAGGGCCTGGGCTATCGCGTGTCGCTGCTGCGTGCGGCGGCCCACCACGGCTCGTCGCACCAGGCGGCCATGATCTTCCAGGTGGTTGCGCCGCGCCAGCTGCGCGATCTGACGCTGGGCGCGCATCGCCTGCAATTCATCTACCAAGAGCCCAAGGCCTTTGCCGCCTGCAACGAAGCCGCGCTCGTCGATGCGATCAAGACGCCAGCCGGCTTCGCTGTCGTCGCCGGCGTCGAGCTGACCTTGCTCGACTGCGTGCGCTACATGCATCGGGCTGGTGGCCTCGGCAGCGTGGCACAGATCGCCAAAGACCTTGGCGCGCACGCTGATGCACGTCGGCTGGCAAGGGCCGCAGCGCACTACGAAGGCGCTACGGTACGCCGCCTGGGCTACTTGCTGGAACTGGCGGGCCACACCAAGCAGGCGCGGGCGTTGCGCGTTTACGCTGAAACCGCCAGGCACTTCGCGCCCCTTCACCCCGGCGTCAAACCGATCGTGGCTGCACTGGCGGAGGTTCCGGAGCGCGATTCCACCTGGAAGCTGCTCATCAATGAAATCGTCGAGGTGGACGCTTGATCCCCCAGGCCTACATCCAGGCTTGGCGCGCGCATGCCCCGTGGCCGAACCCGGCGCAAGTCGAGCAGGACCTGATCATCTGCCGCGCGCTCTGCGACTTGTTCAATGCGCCAGCGCTCGCCGGCAAGATCGCCTTCCGCGGCGGCACGGCCATCCACAAGCTGTTGTTCAAGCAGTCGCTGCGCTACTCCGAAGACATCGACCTGGTGCAGACACAGGCAGAGCCCATCGGCGCCACGGTCGACGCCATCCGCGACGCGCTCTCTTGGCTGGGTAAGTGCCAGCGCGAGCAGGCGGGGCATTCGATGCACCTCGTCTTCCGCTTCGCCCCCGAGTCGGCGCCGCAGACAGCGCTGAAGCTGAAGGTCGAGATCAACACCCGCGAGCATGAGGCGCTGTTCGGCTACCGGCGATACCCCTTCGAGGTCGCCAGCGATTGGTACTCGGCGCGCACCGAGATCGTTTCGTTCGAGCCCGAGGAGCTGTTCGGCACCAAGTTTCGGGCGCTGCTGCAAAGGCGCAAGAACCGGGACCTGTTCGACCTGCATCACGGCCTCACGCAGCTCGGTCTGGACCGCGACAAGGTCGTGACATGTCTGAACCACTATCTGGCGCTCGAAGACCATCCGATCAGCCGGGCGGAAGCTGAAGAGCGAATGCTCAAGAAGCTCACCCGCAGCCTCACGGAAGACATCGAGCCCCTGCTGCCGGTCGGTGTGCGCTTCGACGAAACCGTGGCGATCGATGCGTTCAACGACGTGTGGTCAACCCTCATTTCCCGGCTCCGCGGAGATGGGTGGCGACTCACCGCCGATGTGGTCGCGCAGCTGCGCACCAAGTACCCAAGGCTCTTGACATGAGTCGAGCTACAGCAACAGGACACCTTAAGCGCGAGACAACGCCATGACCGAAGCTGACACTTGCCGCGAATTCGTGCCTGGAAGTGGTACCGCGATCACGGTTTGCCCGCATCGACCTGCCGACCACGGCGGGTATTCAAGACGTGTTCCGGCATCTTGCCAACGACCTGGCACGCACCGAAGCCGTCGCCGCGGAAGCAGCAGCAGCGTTTGAGCTCAGAACACGCAGCTTCACGGCACGAACCCGAAGGCCAAATTGGATCGCCGGGGCTACGCGGGTTTGCGCGGCGCAGGTGCGGCGCTGTTGTGCTCAAGTGCTCGCCAATGCACCAAAGTGAGTCTTGTTATGGCATTGGGCTGCGCCCAGGGCAATCGCATAAAGGTTTTTCCTCCCACCCAAACCGCATGTTCAGCGCTTGAAAAGCGATCAATTTCCCACTTTGATGGGAAAATTTGGCAAAAAATTGACGCTTTCCAACGTTTTTTCTCTTGCAATTGGCTTCATGCGATTGCCCTGGGGCTGCGCCCCTCTCGCGCAACATCGCTCGCCCCTGCATCCGCGCAACTCCCGCGTCCCTGATGAAATATCCGGGCTAGTAATCAATCATATAAATAGCGTAAATGTGTGTTAGCCTGCTTATATGAGCGATAACAAACATGACGCCACGCTACCGCTGCCTGCGCTGCGCGCTTTGCGCAGGCTGGGCGAGGGTCTTGCCTTGGCGCGCCGCAGGCGTCGAATTTCGACGGCCTCGATGGCCGAACGCCTTCAGGTCTCCACGGCCACACTGCGGCGTCTGGAGCGCGGTGACCCTACGGTGGCCTTGGGCACGATGGCGCGGGCCTTGCTGGTGCTGGGGGCGGTGGAGCGCCTTGGGGCGTTGCTGGATTCGGGCGCGGATGAAATTGGCTTGCAGCTCATGGATGAGGCGGTGCCCAAGCGCATACGCAAGAAGGCGCTTGGCCCCCGGTCGGGCGCGCTATGAAGCCATCGGCTCTCGCGGGTGCGTTTTCAACGCAGGTCGAGGTCTGGATCGGTGAGGTGGCGCGTCCCGTCGGGGTACTCGGCTTTATGAGCCATGGGCAGCGGCAAAGCAGCACGTTTCAGTATGGCCAGGACTGGCTGGCCGATCCTGATCACTTTGAGATTTCACCCGACCTGCCGCTGTTGGCGGAGCGGCAGTTTCGCAAGGGGCAAAGTCGCCACGATTCCGTCTTTCACTTTGCACTTGCAGACACGGAGCCCGATGGCTGGGGCTGCCGAGTGATTGCGCGCGACCATGCCAAGCGCCGCCGCTCGGCTTCATCCAAGGGATCAGCCCGCGAGTCCGCAGTGTTGCGCCCCCTCAATGAGCTGGACTATCTGCTCGGCGTAGACGACGTGAGTCGCGTGGGTGCGCTGCGTCTGCGTGATGCCGAGGGTCAGTTTTTACGTGTGACTGAGGAAGGCCAACGCAGCACGCCCCCGCTGTTGGAATTGGCCGACCTGATCAGCGCCTCGCACGCGGTGGAGCGGGGCACGGAAACTCAGGCGGACTTGCGCTATCTGCGCGGTTGCGGCACTTCGCTTGGGGGGCTGCGGCCCAAGTGCACGGTGATGGATGACGATGGGCATCTGGCCATAGGCAAGTTTCCGAGCATTCACGATGACCGGACGGTGACCAAGGGTGAAGTGTTGGCGTTGCGACTGGCGGCGCAGGCCGGCATTGATGCCGCCCAGGCGCGCATCGTCTACACCGAGGGCGTGCCCGTGGCACTGGTGCGGCGCTTTGATCGGGTGGTGGTGGATGAGCAGCGCATCGGCCGGGTGCCGTACCTGTCGGCCACCGCCATGTTGCAAGCCTCGCGCGATGAAGATCACGCCTATACCGAAATTGCTGAGCGCATTCTGAGTGTTTCACCCGACGCGCGTCGTGATCTGGCTGAACTCTGGCGGCGCGTTGTTTTCAACATGCTCATCACCAATGTGGATGACCATCTGAACAATCACGGTTTTTTGCATGTGGGCCATGGGCAATGGCAGCTCGCCCCCGCGTTTGACTTGAACCCGTCTCCCGACAAAGAGCGTGAACTCAAAACCTGGCTGACCGAAGAATCAGGGCCGAGCGGATCCATCGATGAAGCGCTGCAGGCCGCACCTTACTTTCACCTGGATGCCCAGGCCGCGCTGCGCGTGTTGAAGCAGGTGTGTCACGCTGTGCAACGATGGCGCAAAACGGCAGTGGCGCCAGGTGTTGAAATGACGACGCGCGAGCTGGACGCCTTTGAACCCGCGTTTGAACATGAAGCATTGCGCGACGCCAAGCGGCGGTTGGCGCGCGTGCGGTTGTAAGTTGCTGGTTATTGCATGAGGCGCGTTCAGGCTGCCGCGTTTGTTTTTGTCCACGATGCTTCCCCCCAAAAAAACGCCCAAGCGGCACACGCCCCATGACCCCCATCCTCAAGAAGTTCTGTTTTGCTGCCGCGTTATTGGCAGCAGGTACGTGCCACGCCTGCGAGCCCTGGGCCGAGACGCTGACCGCACGTCCGACGCTGAGCTTGCGCGTGGACAACGACATGTTTGGCGGCGTGGGTCAGGACCGTGGCTACACCAACGGTTTCCATCTGGCCTGGATGTCGACCAATCTGAATAACTTCGACGACCCCATCTGTTTGCCGTGGATTGCACGCGGCATCGACCGCTATCTGCGTTGGTTGAAGCCCAGTGGCTACGAGCAAAAGAACGTCGTGCTGGGATTAGGGCAGTTGCTGTTCACGCCGTCCGTGCCGCAGGCCACGGCGCTGCTGCCCAACGACCGGCC
>CAZZAD010000090.1:5189-10667 GCA_964652055.1 uncultured Burkholderiaceae bacterium
TTCAGCGTGGGCTTCAATGCACGCAGCGGCGAGAACCTGCGGACCTCGGTGCTGCGGTTGGGCATGGTGGGCCCGTCGGTGCGCGGAGAACAGTTGCAGAACGGTTGGCACAAGATCATTGGTGTTGCGCCCTGGCGCGGCTGGGACAACCAGCTGCACGATGAGCCCGTGTTTCAGATCGTGCACGAACGTATGCAGCGCTGGGGCGTTGAGCCGGAGCGGCGTGACTGGAACTGGGACTTGATCAGCCACTGGGGCGGCAGTCTGGGCAATTTGCTTACCTACGCCAATGGGGGGGCGGAGTTGCGTTTTGGACGCAACCTACCCAACGACTTTGGCAGCGATCCGCTGCGGCCTGCCGGTGAAAACACTGCACCGGCAAGCCGCAGCGTGCCCGGTGGCTGGGGATGGCACCTTTTTTTGAGCGTGGATATGCGCGCCGTGGCACACAACATCACGCTCGACGGCAACACCTGGAGGTCAAGTCACCGCGTGGATCGGCGCGTTTTTGTCGGTGATTTCGGTACGGGCGTGTCTCTGACGGCCGGCCGCTGGAAACTGGCCCTGGCGCACTACCAACGGACGCGGGAATTCAATGGTCAGCAAGAGCGTCCGGTGTTTGGCAGTGTGACGGTCAGTCGGCGTTTTTGATGGCGCGGGGTGTTGGAAACGAGGTTTCGGACCCACGGTGGACGGCAAGCCCGATTTGCGCACAACCGCGTGAACTGGGCGGTTTTTGTAGGTTGGCGGTGAGCGCAGCGAACCCCAACAAGGTTGCCGCGACCGAGGTGGGAGTTGGGGTTCGCTGCGCTCACCGCCAACCTACACCTTGAGCACTGCCAAATATTGCGGCGGATGCGGGTGTAACGTGCCCCGTCATGTGTTGATTAATTGATGTACTTGTCCCATATAAATCCTTTGGGAGCTCGTCATGAAAAAAATCCTCGGCACCTACGGCAACAACCGCCAGCATTGGGTGGGCGATGGATTTCCCGTGCGCACGCTGTTCTCCTACAGCACGCTGGGTGCGCAAGCGAGCCCCTTTTTGATGCTCGACTACGCCGGTCCGCTCAACTTTGAGCCGGCCACGCATCGGCGCGGGGTGGGCGAGCATCCGCATCGCGGCTTTGAAACGGTGACCCTCGTCTATCAGGGCGAGGTGGAACACCGCGATTCCACCGGCGCGGGCGGGCGCATTGGCCCGGGCGATGTGCAGTGGATGACGGCGGGCGCGGGCATCTTGCATGAGGAATTTCATTCGGAAACCTTCACCCGCAGCGGTGGTGTGTTTGAGGCGGTGCAGTTATGGGTGAATCTGCCGGCCAAGGACAAGGGCGTCGCACCGGGTTATCAGACCGTGCTCAACACGGATATCCCTGTGGTGGTTTTGCCCGACAACGCGGGCACCGTGCGTGTCATTGCCGGGCAATACGCCGGGCAGCGTGGACCGGCGCGCAGCTTCACACCCATCGATATGTGGGAGCTGCGTTTGCATGTGGGACACAAGTTGAGCATGGCGCTTCCCGAGGGACGCAACGTGATGCTGGTGGTGCTGCACGGTGCCCTGGAGGTCAATGCACAGGCGCTGGCGCATGAGGCACAGCTGGTGTTGCTGGACCGCGCGGGTACGGACGTGCACATTGAGGCGCGCGGTGAGGCCACCGTGTTGTTATTAAGTGGCGAGCCGATTGACGAACCTCTGGCAGGCTACGGGCCTTTCGTCATGAACACGCAAGAACAAATCGAGCAGGCAATACGCGATTTCCAGAGCGGCGAGTTTGGGCGCATTCCACCCACTGGCCAAATTTCACCCACGGGACGTTGAAGAAAGTAGGCACTGATATGGATTCTCCAAAGTTGCTCGTCATCTCGGGCAGTGCGCGGGCCGGTTCGTACAACCTCACCTTGGCCCGCTACGCCGCGCAACGCGCACGCGCCGCAGGCATACAGGTTGAGGAGTTCGATTTGCGTGCCTTGGGCTTGCCGATCTATGACGGCGAACTGGAAAGCGCCTCCGGGGTCCCCGAGGGCGCGTATCAGCTGCAATCCGCCATCACGCGCAGCAATGGTTTGCTGTTGGTCACGCCGGAATACAACGGCTTTCCCACGCCGCTATTCATCAATGCGTTTGACTGGCTCTCGCGCATCGTTCCGACCGCTGCGCGTCCCAATGACACTGAGGGACTGGCTGCGACGGCAAACAAACCCGCGGCCTTGTTGTCGGCCTCGCCCGGCGCCGCGGGCGGGCTGCGGTCCATGAACTATGTGCGCCAGTATTTGCAGATGGCTTTCCAGATGATTGTGGTGCCGCAGCAGTTTGCGCTGGGCAAGGCCAACGAGGCCTTTGATGCGCAAGGTGCGCTCAAAGACGCGCGGGCGGTTCAGTCCGTGGACTTTGTCATCAGTGCCTGGATGACCCTGGCCTGGGGCCGCATGAACGGATAAGGAGCAGCGGTGCGGGTGGCAGATGATTTTCGTTACACAAGCCACGTCTGGGCCGTGCTGTCGGTGGCGTGCGTGCTCGCGGCATGCAGCCGCACCCCCAACGACGTGCTCACGGGCTACGCCGAGGCTGAACTCATTTACGTCTCTGCGCCTATTGCGGGGGTGATCGGAAAAATTTCCGTGACCCGCGGCGCTACGGTAAAAAAAGGCGATGAGTTGTTCGTGCTTGATGCCGAACCTGAAGCGCTGCAACGTGCCGAGGCCGCAGCGCGCCTGGCACAGGCAAAGTCGCAATCGGCCAACCTGAGCAAAGCGCGTCGGCCCGCAGAGATTGAAGCGGTGGAAAAGCAGTTGACGCAGGCCCGCGCCGCGCAGGCCGCCTCGCAAGCGGCGATGAAGCGCAATAGCGAGCTGGTGACCAAGGGGTTTGCGTCGGCCAGCATGCTCGATGACCTGCGTGCCGCGGTGGACCGCGACAGTGCCCGAGTGGGGGAATTACAAGCGCAACTAGAGCTGGCCCGATCCCCCTCGCGTGCCGACGAAATTGCCGCCGCGCAGGCCCAGGTGCAGGCCGCTAGCGCCGCGTTCGCGGCCACGCAATGGCGCGAAGGACAGCAGCGACAAACCGCACCGGTCGACGCCGTGGTGTTTGATGTGACGTATCGCCCGGGCGAGCGGGTGGCGGTCAATGCCCCCGTGGTCGCGTTGCTGCCCGTACCGCAAGAAGGCGCCACCACGGAGTCGGGCGGACTGAAGCTGCGCTTTTACGCGCCCACCGCGCTGCTGCCGCGTTTGAAAGTAGGTCAAGACGTGACGGTAGGTTGCGACGGCTGCCCCGCAGGTCTGCGCGCCACGGTGAGCTTCATCTCGCCGCAGGCCGAATACACCCCGCCCGTGATCTACAGCAACGAGAGTCGCAGCAAGCTTGTCTTCATGGTGCAGGCGCAGCCGGATGTGACTACGGCGCGGGCGCTCAAGCCGGGGCAGCCGGTGGATGTGCATCTGTCGGCTCAGTGAGATGTTCCCAATGACTCAATATGTCCAAACCCACGCGAGCCCGTCGCTCCGGTGCATGCCCTGTCTCTTGATCACATCTCGGCCTTGTCTTTGTTCCCTCCCCTTCAAGGGGAGGGTTAGGGTGGGGACGGGGTACGTTGCGAAGGAAAATTGCCCCATACCACCCCATCCCCACCCGTGGCATAGCCATGCGCTTGCAGGCGCATGTCGCTGCGGTGGCGCAAAGCAGCGCTTTGCGAAACCCCACCTCCGCCCCCTTGAAGGGGAGGGAGTAACCACCGCACTGAACTCTGACAGAGATGTGATCAAGAGACAGGGCCTGAGCCGGGGCGACGGAAGTAGTTCTTGCCATAGGCATTGAGCCGTGACCACTCCCTCCCTCGCCATCAACGTGCGCGGCCTGACCAAGCGGTTTGGCGAGCGCACCGTGGTCGATGGCATCAACCTCGAAGTGCCGCGCGGCGCCATCTGCGGCTTTCTGGGCCCCAACGGCAGCGGCAAGACCACCACCATCCGCATGCTGTGTGGGCTGCTCACCGCCGATGCGGGCGAGGGCACGTGCTTGGGTTTTGACGTGCGCCGTGAAGCACATGCCATCAAGCCGCGCGTGGGCTACATGACGCAGAAGTTCGGGCTCTATGAAGATCTGTCGATCGAAGAGAACCTGGCTTTTGTGGCGCGCATCTACGGGCTGGACCAGGTGGGGCGCCGCGTGGATGAAACGCTTGAACGTCTGGGCCTGACCGGGCGCCGCAAGCAATTGGCCGGGCGCCTGTCGGGCGGCTGGAAGCAGCGCCTGGCTTTGGCGGCGTGTCTGATGCATGAGCCCGAACTGCTCCTGCTCGATGAGCCCACCGCCGGTGTCGACCCCAAAGCGCGGCGCGATTTCTGGGCACATCTGCATGAGCTGGCCAGTGAAGGGCTCACGGTGCTGGTGAGCACGCATTACATGGACGAGGCTGAGCGCTGCCATCTGATTACCTACATCGCCTACGGCAAAGTGCTGGTGCATGGCACGTCGGCTGAATTACTGGCTGCCAGTGGTTTGCGCACGTGGGAGGTGTCCGGCGTGGATCAGGTGCGCCTGACCACCGAACTGGCCACGCCCGAGCACGCCGCGCGCTGGCGCGTGGTGCCCTTCGGCGCGCGGCTGCATGTCACGTCAGTGGATGGGGCGGATTTGGCCGAGTTTCTGGCCGCCAATCACTTTGATCTGAAGGCGGTGGAGATTGAGTCGGGGCTGGAAGATTTGTTTATCTCGTTGATGGGTGAGGCGCGGGATAACTACTCCTAATGAGGGTCCGTCGCCCCGGCGCAGGCCGGGGCCCAATTGAACAGCGCCGCAAATTGGGCCCCGGCCTGCGCCGGGGCGACGAGTCTTCGCACAGATCCCCACGGCATAATCGCCCGCTTCATTGTTCCAAGGGTGTCGCATGAAGGTACTGGTCGCAGTCAAGCGCGTGGTCGATTACAACGTCAAGGTGCGCGTCAAGAATGATGGCAGTGGGTTGGACATCGCCAACGTGAAGATGTCGATGAACCCGTTTGATGAGATTGCCGTCGAAGAAGCCATGCGTCTGAAAGAGGCGGGCACTGTGACTGAAGTGGTGGCCGTGTCCTGCGGCGTGACGCAATGTCAGGAAACGCTGCGCACCGCGCTGGCCCTGGGCGCCGACCGCGCCATCCTGGTGCTGACCGATGTGGAGCTGCAACCTCTGGCCGTGGCCAAGTTACTCAAGGCCCTCGTCGACAAAGAAAAACCTGATCTCGTCATCCTGGGCAAGCAAGCCATTGATGACGATGCCAATCAAACCGGGCAAATGCTTGCCGCGTTGGCGAGCCTGCCGCAAGCGACCTTCGCTTCCAAAGTGGTGGTGGCGGAGGGCCGAGCACAAGTCACACGCGAGGTCGACGGCGGTCTTGAGACGGTCTCTGTCACGCTGCCCGCGGTCATCACCACGGACCTGCGCCTCAACGAGCCGCGCTACGCCACGCTGCCCAACATCATGAAGGCGA
>CAZZAD010000091.1:0-10465 GCA_964652055.1 uncultured Burkholderiaceae bacterium
CAAGGGGAGGGTTAGGGTGGGGATGGGCTTGTACAGGGCGAACTTCACTTCGTCACGTAGCCCATCCCCACCCCCGCCCTCCCCTTGAAGGGGAGGGAGTAAACCGCGCACCTCGCAGGGGTGTGGCAATGTGGTCAAGAGACAGGACACAGGCCAGGGCAACTTACCTTCGTAGCTGAAGCCCCAATTATTTCTTGGCCGTGCTCACCGCCCCATGCTCGGTCAGGGCCTGTTCGATGGCTTCGGCCTGCATGGCGCCGGGCACGCGCCAACCGTCGGCAAACACGATGGTGGGCGTGCCGTTCACGCGCAGCGCCTGGCCCATGGCCAGATTGCTTTGCAGGGGCGTCTGGCAATCCGCCGGTGCACTGGCGGGCGCCTTGCCTTCCACCATAAAGGCCTGCCAGGCCGCGGCGCGGTCTTTGGCGCACCAGATGCCTGCTGACTTTTCAAACGAATCTTGCGAGAGGATGGGCAGCAGGAAGGTGTAGACGGTGATGTCTTTCATCTCGCTGAGCGTGCGCGCCAGCTGGCGGCAATAACCGCAGTTGGGGTCTTCAAATGTCACCAGCACGCGCTTGCCGTTACCGCGCACCTGCTTGATGGCCTGATCCAGCGGCAATGATTTGAAGTCCACGCGCGAAAGGTCACTGCGTTTTTTCTCGGTCAGGTCCGCGCGGGTGCGGGTATCAATCAGGCGGCCGCTCAACAGAAAGTTGGCGTCCTGATCCACGTAGGCAATCTCGGTGCCAAACGTCACTTCGTACATGCCAAAAGGTGTGCGCACCACGGAGTCGGCGTTTTGTCCCAGCCGTTCACGCACCAGGGTGCGGACACGGTCTTCAGGGCTGCCGGGCTTGATGGGCGCCACATCGCGCGGCATCAGGCGCGCGCTGGTGGTGGGGGCGTTGGCGGGGGCGTTTGTGGGCGCCTGAGCCCAGGACACAGCAGTCAGGCACAGCGCCAAGAGGGTCGATACAACACGCAGCACTTGAGAATTCATGAGGAGTCTCTCAGAGGGGAAAAAGTGGTTTGAGGTTAGCACTGCCCGTCGTCAACTCAACGACATCAACTCAACGCATCAACCTAAGGCGTGCCTGACCAGCGCCCGCTTGAGCGGCGTGACTCGGTTGACCAACGCCAGGCCCGCATTGCGCGCCCATTGAATCAGCGGATCGTCTGACGCAAACACACGCGTCAGCCCATCGGTGGTCACGTGCATCAGCGCCACCGCCTCCGCGCGTGCGCGGGCGTATCGGCGCAACAGGGCGCCATCACCCACATCACGAAACGCTTCGCGCGCGCCCAACACACCAAGCAAACAGGCCACGTCTTGTAGCCCCAGGTTCAGGCCCTGCCCGGCCAGCGGATGCACCACATGCGCCGCATCGCCTACCAGGGCCAGGCGCGGCGCCACCAAGCGCTCCACCTTCAGGCTGCGCAACGGAAACGATGCCGCCACACCCAAGGGTCGCAAGGGGCCGAGCGGTGTACCCACAGCCGCGCTCACACGCATCGCCAGTTCAGGCGCGGGCAACGCGGCCAGCTCTGCGGCCAAGGCCTCGGGCGCCGACCACACCAAGGACACCGCATGCGCGGCTGCGGCGCTGGGCGGCAAGGGCAGCAACGCGATCACGCCCTGCGCAGTGAACCACTGATAGGCCGTACCGCGATGCGCCTGGTCGCACGCAAAGTTGGCCACCAGCGCCGTTTGCCCATAGGGCACTTCCGTGGCACCGATGCCCGCGGCCGCGCGCACGGCCGAGCGCGCGCCGTCGGCGGCCACCACCAGACGGGCCCGCAGTGAGGTGCCATCGGTCAGCGTCAAAGTGGCGCCATCCGCGGAAAACTGCACGCCTTGCAAAGTGGCCTCATGCCGCACCAGCGAGGGCGCAAACCCACAGCCCGCATGCAGCACGCGTGCGAGTTCGCTTTCTTCAAGAATGGTGGCCAGGCGTTCCACTGCGGTGCCATAGGCATCAAACGCCAGCTCGCGGCCGGCATCACCAAACACCCGCATGCGCTCTACGCGCTGGGTGCGTGCGCTATCGAGCGCCGTCCAGACACGCAGCCGCTGCGCCAACGCCACCGCACCAGGCGCCAGCGCATAAATGCGCTCATCAAAGGGCGCCTGCGGCGCCGGTACATGGCGCACGGGCGCGGGCCCCACCAGTGCCACCCGCAACCCAAGTTGCGCGCACCCCAGGGCGGTGGCCGCACCGACCAACCCCGCCCCTACAACAGCCACATCCAGTTTTTCAGTGTTTTGCGACATCACGGCCCACGGCTTCCTTGAAATGCAAGCGCCTGTATATACTCCGCGCCTCTTTAAATCCGGCGTTGCCGGATTTTCGTTAAATCCGGTACTACCTGATTTTCCCCAGGCCAAGTAGCTCAGTCGGTAGAGCAGAGGACTGAAAATCCTTGTGTCGGTGGTTCGATTCCGCCCTTGGCCACCAAGTTTCCCTTCCCCGGTTGTCCCAGTCCACAGGCGCTTCTGCCGCGCGGGCTCCTAGTCAAAGCGCTCTGCCAACAGCTGGTGTTGTGCCGCAAACAAGGTGGCATTGCGCTTTTTCAGCTTGGCCAGGTTCATCAGTTTCCACTTGAGCGCCGGCAACTCTTTCAGGTGTTGCATCGGCATGTACTCCCAGGCGGGACTGTCCTGGACCAGCGTCAGCAGGAAGTTCTTGTGTGCTTGCGTCAGCTGCCGGGGCAGTTCCTGGAGCAGGCGTGCCTGAAAGTGCGTAAGCGTGTTCAGTTCGACCCCCTCGCGTGTCATGCCCGCGAACTCGTTCGTGAACGCAGGCTCCAGAGGCTTGGTCTTCGGAAACAGGACCTCGTGCACGGGCCGGTTGTGGCCCGCCAGGTAGGCCACAAAACAATCGATGAAGGGCGCCTGCCAGCCGAAGTGATCCAGCATGTGCATCACGTCGAAGATGTCGCGCGGATGTTGTCGGTCCATGGCCGCGACGAGCTTGCTGCCGTAGAGCTCCGCTGTGGCAAGGACCGGAACAGCAAGGTCCGTTGTGAACAGGTCTTGGGCCAAGGCCACAAGGGGGCGGGTCTCAACCGGCAGTGCGGTACCGCGAAAGACAAAGTTCACCTCGACCTTGACCTGTGCGGCATCGTTGCTGACGATCAGCTTGACCTCTTCTGCCGTAGCGTTGCCGGGCAGATGGGCGCGGTAACCCTTGCAGGTGAGCGCGGCCTGCACCGTGGCCAGTTCCACGGCGATGGCCTGCAAGGCCGCCTGACGATCTGGACGGTGGTCGACGAACACGAGGTCGATGTCGACGGACAGGCGCGGCATCTCGTGCACAAACAGGTTCAATGCGGTGCCGCCCTTAATCGCGAATCGACCTGAAGCGAAGACCACAGGCGAGATCGCCAGCAGCAGTCGGACGGTATCGATGTAGTTCGGATTCATGGCCGCCGCAGGTCCAGACGTTCGCCAGACCGGCTGACGGCGATCCATCGTGCCCCGCCGCCGATGCGTTCGCTGTGATCACGGGCGAGCGGGGCCCAAGGCAGCTTCAAGCGAGCGGCGAGGATTGCTGCCATGCGCACCACCTTGATGCGGGTCGAGTGCGCCAACAGCTCGTCGAGCACCTTCTCGCGCAGAGCGGGCAGGCCCTCGACCAGATCGCGCGCCTGCGTCAACGAATGGTTCTTGCCGACATCGCTGAGCAGTTCCAGGAGCGCACGCTCTGGCGCAGACACCAGGACACGCGGGTCGCCCGCCGGCAGTGGCTGCAGGCCCAAGGCTTTGGGCAGCGTGTGGTCAAACAGCTGCGTGGCCTGGTAGCTCGCTGGGAAGCGCTGCGTAAACCATTCCGGCAGACGCCGGGGCGCGTCGCCCCACAGGCTGAGGTGCTCGCGAAACGCAATGTTCTGGTGCACGCCGCGCCAGGCGAGGGCCGTCTTGCTACCGACGTGAAATCCTGGCGTATGCGCTGACAGGAAGACCAGACTGCCATCGCGTGTGAGCGTGTCGCCGGGCAACATGTAGACGCCACGCGCCAGATGCACCAGCCAGCCGCTGCGGGCAAGCGCCGATGCGCGGAATGCACTGAGGCCGCGAGCTCCCAGATCCGCCGTGCTCAGTGGCTCGCCCCGCGGCAAATCCGCGAGCAAGGTCTTGAATGAAACAGAATCGATAGTTGATTTCACGAGGCAACTGTATCCAGTTTTTTATTCCATCGCAAGACGGCTTGGACGAAACATAGGACGTAGTTGCCGTCGTGAGTCAACTGCAGCCAGGCGATCATCCCTAAGTCTGCGTCCGACAGAGCCGCCCCCGCCAAAGCCAGCCCTCTTCTGTAGCTTGATATAACCTGAGCCGCTCCCGCCGATGAGACAGTCTTGCGAGGGCGCATGGTGGCCACCGAAATTGCAATGCGTGTTCGCATACGGAATGAGTTGCCTATACGTATGTAGCCCGTTACTGCGCACAGCCCGTGACTGGACCCGTTGGCGCCATGAGCGCGACATCCGCGCTCGACAGCGGTCACGCCAGAGCGCGCAACGGAAATCGGCGCGTGAAAAAGAACCCGTCATTCACCTCCATCACTTACAAAGGTCAACATGACTGGAATCCTGCGCTTCAAACTGGCTGACGATCCCGCCGAATTTGAGTCGATCCACCGGCTCAACTATCGAACGTTTGTCGAGGAGATTGCGCAGCATGCGCCCAACGACGAAAAACGGCTCGTGGATCGATTCCATGCCGAGAACACCTACGCCATCTGTCTGGATGGCGACGAAGTGGTCGGCATGATCGCTGGCCGATGCGCCCGACCGTTCTCGCTCGATCAAAAGTTCCCCGATCTCGACGCCCATTTACCGCCCCACGGCAAGGTGGTGGAGGTGCGTTTGTTGGCGGTGGACCACCGTTATCGCAAGCAGTCGGTGTTTGCGCGGCTGGCGGGCGTTCTGGCCAACCATTTTCGTGCCCAACAGGGCTGCGACCTGGCCATCATCTCGGGCACCGTGCGCGAACTGCCCTTGTATGGACACCTGGGTTTTCGTCCGTTCGGGCCTTTGGTGGGCGATGCTCAGGCGCGCTATCAGCCGATGTTCCTGACGCTGGACCACTATGCGGCGCGCGCCGCGCATCTTGAGATCGTGGGCGGGCGCGGCGCCACAAATCTGATGCCCGGCCCGGTCGCCATCGGCACGGCGGTGAGCAAGGCGCTTGCGCAGCCACCCATTTCACACCGCAGCGCTGAATTCATGGCGCTCATAGATCGCGTGCGCAGTCAGCTCCGAGCGCTGTGCAACGTTCACGATGTGTTGGTGATGCCTGGATCCGGAACGCTGGCCAACGATGCCATCGGCGCTCAACTTGCGGCCCTGGGACGCCGGGGCCTGGTGCTGGCCAACGGCGAGTTCGGCGAGCGCCTCATCGACCATGCACGGCGGTGGCGGCTTGAGTTCGACGTCTTGCGCGCCGACTGGGGCAAGGCATTTCGCGGAGATGAAATTCGCGCCGCATTCGCCCGAGCGCGCCCGGCGTGGGTGTGGATGGTCGCCTGTGAAACATCGACCGGCGTGCGCAATGACCTCACACCGCTACGCGCGCTGTGCCACGAATATCAGGCCGACCTTTGTGTCGATGCGGTCAGTGCCGTGGGGCTGCAAAACATTGACCTCGCGGGCGCGCGCTTTGCGAGCACGGTCAGCGGCAAGGCACTGGGCGCCTACCCGGGCTTGGCCATCGTCTGCCACGACGGCCGATTAGCGCCCGCACAGGATGTACCGCGCAGTCTGGACCTAGCTGCGCATCGGGACACGCATGGCGTGCCCCACACACAGTCATCGAATCTGGTGACTGCGCTGGACGCCGCGCTGCAGATCGACTGGCCGGATCGCTGGCAGGCCGTGCACGAGGCCGACCAGCGCCTGCGAGACGGGCTGCGCCACCACGGCTTTGCGATCGTCGCCGACGACGACATCGCGATGCCGGGCGTCATCAGCGTGGCCCTGCCCGCCGACGTGCCCGCGCCGCGGCTGGCCAAGCGGATGGCGCGCAACGGCTTTTTGCTCGCCCATCGCAGCAACTACCTCATGCAGCGCAACTGGGTACAACTGTGCCTCATGGGCGCCTGGGACGAGCGCGCACTCGAGATACTTCCCGAGGTGCTCGCCACCCACGCGCAGGCTCTCTCCGAACCCGCGCCCCGATTGGACCCCAGCGCAGTGGATCTCACAGCACGCACTGCGGATGAGTACGCCACAGCGCAGAGCTGAACGCGTGGCAATTACGTTGCGCAGGCCAGCGGGCGCGCCCGCAGCACGTTCCATTTATTCGTCAATATCAAATAAATGGAGAACTAACGGAACATCATCACGCTGACCACGCGCGACCACATTTCCCCGATCTATGACGCCGTTGGCCCCGAAAGAACCTTCTCAATGCGCCTATCCGGCACCAGCCACATCAAAGCCACCACCGCGTAGAGCGCTTGCGCGAGCCATGGGCTCACAAAGGCCAGTGGAATCGCCAGCGCATACAGCACGACGGACAGCGTGCCTTTGTGATCCTTGCCAATCGCTTTGGCCAGCAGTGACTGCGGCCCCTCAGTTCTGATGAGGGCGTGAGCCAAGATCCAATAAGCAGCGCCGGCCATGAGCAACACCACGCCATACAACGCAGTGGGCAGAGGCGCGAAATGGTTCTCGCCCATCCAACCCGTGACAAAGGGCAGCAGCGATAACCAGAACAACAAATGCAGGTTGGCCCAAAGCACCGATCCACTCACCTTGTGTGCGGCGTGCAGCAGATGGTGGTGGTTGTTCCAATAAATGCCCACGTAGATGAAGCTCAGCACATAGCTGAAGAACACGGGCAACAGAGGTGCCAAGGTCGTCAGCGCCACACCATGCGGCACCTTCAACTCCAACACCATGATGGTGATGATGATGGCCAGCACCCCATCGCTAAAGGCTTCAAGTCGCGTCTTTTGCATATCTGTCCTCTTCAATCGTTCGCGTCTTATTCCAATCCGCCTCAGAAACTCACACGCAAATCACCGTCCACCCGATAACGGTGCGCCAACCCCACCGGGTTGGTGGCCACATCCCGATAGAACCTGAAGGCGATGTAGTCCTGCCGGGGAGGTTGCCATTTTTCTTTTTGCGCATCCACCACGCACCACACGCCATCGAGAAAAACTTCGGCCCAACTTTGCCGACAGCGTCGGCAAAATCTCTTCGCCGTAACTCGCGCGCCGTCCCTTCAGAATTCCACGATGAATTCGCTGACCCAGTAGCCAGTGCAGCAACGTCAGCGTGCTTTCGCCGTACGCGCCATCCGCGCCACCGCCACGCAATCCTCGATATGCCGCGCGCCAATGAGCCGGATGGCGCTGTAGGCCAGGGTGGCGGCGATGATCTGGCCGGCCAGGGGGATGGTGCTGGCGATTTGCTTTGAGGTCAGGCGCTTGATGGCTGATCGCATCACCAAGGCCACCACCTGATGCGTAATCACCCGACCCACGGCGCTGCTGCCCACAGTGGCCACAATTTTGTAGACGCTGAAACGCTGCTTGGGGGCGAGGGCTTCGATGGCTTCGGGCGTCAGGCCAAAGGCATCGTTGATCTCGTGCAGCAGGCGCATGACGTTGCCTACATCCACCGCCAGGCCCAGGCCCGGTAGCGGCACCACGGCGGCACCGGCCGACAGCCAGGCGCGACGCGTCACGCGTTGGCGACAGGCGCGCGCGATGGCTTCAATGTCACGCATTGCCGGGGGATGGCGCGCCACAGCCCGGGGCCGGGCTACGGGGGAGCGACTGCTGCGCCGTTTTTCCATAGTGTTCATCCGAAGTTCCAAAGACATCGATCGACTGCGGCGCAAACCCGAAACCTATACTTTCGTCCTTTGTCTTTGCCCCCACCCGCCAAATCGTCCGCTCACACAATGCAGCTGCTCACCATCGGCGTCAATCACCAGACCGCACCACTCGCCTTGCGCGAGCAGGTGGCGTTTGTGCCCGATGAGATTGCCGAGGCGATTGAACGCCTGCGGCACGGTTGGTCTGATGCCCAGCGCGGCGCCCTGACCGAGGCGGCCATTGTCTCTACCTGCAACCGCACGGAGCTGTACTGCGCCGTGCAGGCGCCCGAGGCGGCCGCGCAGGCGCTGACTGAATTCATCGCCCAGGCCAAGCACATTGACCGCGATCTGATTGCCAAAGCCACGTATGTGCTGCCGCAGGCGCAGACGGTGCGCCATGCGTTTCGTGTGGCCAGCGGGCTCGATTCCATGGTGTTGGGCGAGCCGCAGATTCTGGGCCAGATGAAGCAGGCCGAACGCCTGGCGCGCGATGCGGGCGGCCTGGGTCTGATGCTCAACCATCTGTTTCAGCGCACGTTTGCGGTGGCCAAGGAGGTGCGTTCGAGCACCGCCATTGGCGCGCAGTCGGTGTCGATGGCGGCAGCGGCCGTGCGTGTGGCGGAAAAAATCTTCGGCCCCCTGGCGGACTCACAAGTTCTTTTTGTGGGCGCGGGCGAAATGATTGAGCTGTGCTCCACGCACTTTGCGGCGCGCAGCCCCAAGGCCATTGCGGTGGCCAGCCGCACGCTGGAACGCGCGCAAACCTTGGCCTCGCGGCTGCAAGGGCACGCGCTGCGGCTGGCGGAAATTCCCGAACACCTGGCCGAGTTCGACATCGTGGTCTCGTGCACGGCCAGTTCGCTACCCATCATTGGTCTGGGCATGGTGGAGCGCGCCATTCGGGCGCGGCGTCATCGGCCCATGTTTTTTGTCGATCTGGCCGTGCCGCGGGATGTGGAGCCCGAGGTGGCGCAACTGGACGATGTGTACGTCTACACGGTGGACGATCTGGGCCAGGTGGTGCAGGCGGGCAATGAAAGCCGCCAGGCCGCGGTGGCGCAGGCCGAGGCCATCATCGAAGCACGCGTGCGTGACTTTGAAGGCTGGCTGCGCAACCGGGCTTCGGTGCCCGTGATTCAGGATTTGCGCCTGCGCGGCGATGCACTGCGCGCAGCCGAGCTGATACGCGCACAGCGGCGGCTGGCGCGTGGCGAAGACCCGGCCGCGGTGCTCGAACAGTTTTCGCACGCGCTCACCAACAAGTTCATGCATGGCCCACTGGCCGCGCTGCGCGATGCGGAAGGCCACGACGCGGCGGAGCGCGAACGCCTGACCGCCTTGCTGCGTAAGCTGCTGGGGTAGCACCACCACCCTCACCCCTCTCCGGGAAGAGAGTCAGATGCAGCAGCATGCGCTGTCGGCTTGCACCCCGGAACCGAAGCAAAATGCCGCTCGGTCCATTCCCTTCAACGGGAGGGTCATCTTTTATTCCCTCCCCTTCAAGGGGAGGGTTAGGGTGGGGATGGGCTACGTTATGAAGGAAGGTTTCCCAGCACAAGCCCATCCCCGCCCTCCCCTTGAAGGGGAGGGAGTTTCAAACCTAGCCCCACACCGAGGTTCCTGGGTAGGGGTTGGGGTGAGGGAAATCAGCGCAACCAACTAGATCGTTAACAAGCCCCATGAAACCCTCACTACAAACCAAGCTCGCCCACCTGGCGACGCGACTTGCTGACATCGACATACAACTGGCGTCCGAATCGGCCACGCGCGACATGAACCGTTTCCGTGCTCTCTCACAAGAGCGTGCAGAGATTGAACCCGTGGTGGCGCGTTATCAGGACTATCTGCGCGCGCACAGCGACCTGACCGCAGCACAAGGCATGCTGTCCGACCCCGACATGCGCGCCATGGCCGAAGAAGAAATCGTTGCGGCCCGCGCGCGCCAAACGGAGCTGGCTGAAGAGTTGCAGCGCCTGCTGCTGCCCAAAGACCCCAATGACGAGCGCAATGTGTTTCTGGAAATTCGCGCGGGTACGGGTGGCGATGAATCAGCGCTGTTCGCTGCCGATTTGCTGCGCATGTACATGCGCTTTGCCGAACGCAACCGCTGGCAGACGGAGCTGGTGTCGTCCAGCGAATCGGACCTGGGCGGCTACAAGGAAGTGATTGTGCGCATCGTGGGTCAGGCGGCGTACTCCAGACTCAAATTTGAATCCGGCGGCCATCGCGTGCAGCGCGTGCCTGCGACCGAAGCCCAGGGGCGCATTCATACCTCGGCCTGCACCGTAGCGGTGTTGCCTGAGGCCGATGAAATTGATGACGTGAAGATTGACCCCACCGAGATCCGCATCGACGTGTATCGCGCCTCAGGTGCGGGCGGGCAGCACGTGAACAAAACCGAGTCGGCCGTGCGCATCACGCACCTGCCCACGGGTCTGGTGGTGGAGTGCCAGGACGACCGCAGTCAACACAAAAACCGTGATCGCGCGATGAAAATTCTGGCCGCGCGCATCAAGGACAAACAGCAACGCGAGCAGCAGGCCAAAGAGGCCAGCGCGCGCAAAAGCCTGATTGGCAGCGGCGACCGCAGCGACCGCATCCGCACCTACAACTTCCCGCAGGGGCGGC
>CAZZAD010000092.1:0-605 GCA_964652055.1 uncultured Burkholderiaceae bacterium
GCCCCCTTGCAGGTGAGGGAGTAAATGCCGTTTCCCCCACCGCGCCACCACATTGCGCAGCAGGTGGGCATCAATGGGTTTGGTGATGAAGTCGTTCATGCCCAGCGCCATGCTGGCGTCTTGTTCGTTGAGCAACGCTGCCGCGGTCAGGGCCACGATGGGCAGTTGCTGCGGCGTGTAGCGGGTGCGCAGGGCGATGGTGGCGTCGTGCCCGCTCATGACGGGCATGTGCACGTCCATGAGCACCACATCAAAGGCGGTCTCGGGGTTGTCCTGCAGAAGCGTGATCAGATCGACGGCTTGTTTGCCGTCGTTGGCCTGGGTGACCACGGCGCCCCAGTTTTCCAGCATGGTGGCGGCAATCAGCATGTTGACGGCGTTGTCTTCCACCAGCAGCACGCGTACGCCTTCAATGGAGGCTTCCTGCATTGGCGTGGCTGCTTGGGGTGCGTTGACGGCGGTGACCAGGGGCAGCTCGGCCCAAAACGTGCTGCCGGCACCAGGCTCGCTGTGTACGCCCACCTGACCGCCCATCAACTGTGCAATCTGTCGGCAGATGGATAGGCCCAGACCGGTGCCACCAAAGCGGCGGGTGGTCGATTCGT
>CAZZAD010000092.1:615-10391 GCA_964652055.1 uncultured Burkholderiaceae bacterium
CCAGATCAGCCAGGTCACGAGACTCATCAGACCGCCGGCGACCGCCGCAATCACGCTGAGACCCGCAAAGGGCGACGTCTGGTCGGCGGGTGCGGCCATCGGGCAATGGTTCAGCGCACAGATCGACATAGCCGCGCTCGGTGAACTTGAGGGCGTTGGAAACAAAGTTGCTGATGATCTGCCGCACCCGCATGGGGTCACCCGTGACGTATTGGGGCACACGTGCGTCCAAGTGCAGCGCGCAGGTCAACCCTTTATGGGCGGCCAGCTCGCGGTAACCCGCGTAGATATTGGCGAGCAGCGCACGCAGATCAAAGGGCACGGACTCGAGCGTGAGTTTGCCGGCTTCAATTTTTGACAGGTCAAGAATGTCCGAGATCAGTCCCGCCAGTTGTTCGGCGCTGCTCATGATGCCCTTGAGGTAGTCGACGCGTTGTGTGTCGGACACCTTGGCGTCGAGCGCCAGGCGCGCCAGGCCCAGCAGGCCATTGAGTGGGGTGCGGATTTCGTGACTGGTGTTGGCCAGAAACGCGCTCTTGGCGCGGCTGGCCGCTTCGGCTTCGGCCTTGGCGCTCGCGAGCGCGTCCTGGGTGTTGCGGCGTTCGGTCACATCATCGGCAATCCAGAGGGTGCCGCCACGACTGGGGTCGGTGGGGTCAATGGCGCGCACCTGCATGCGGCACCAGAACGGGCTGCCATCGCGCCGTCGCATGCGCCGCTCCAGTTCAAACGGCTCGCCGCGCTCGAGCAGCGGACGCGCGATTTGGTTGACTTGCGCAAAGTCCTCATCCGAGAGCCAGATGGAACTCACGGACAGTCCCGCAAGTGCACCGGCGGGCCAGCCAAACATCTGCGCAAAGCGCGGGTTGGCATGCGCAAAACGCTCGTCGCGGGTAAAGGCAATGCCGACGGAGGCGTTGGCCAGAATGGCTTCGTACTCCAGTCGCGCATGTTCACTCTCGGTGACATCTCGCGCGGTGGATGTGACCATCGTTTTGCCTTCCGATTCAAACGTGGCTGCTGAAATCACGGTGGAAATCAGTCGGCCTTCTTTGGTGCGCATCTGGCTGGGAAAGGCGTACACCGTGCCGTGGGTGGTGAGCTGCTCCACAAAGGCGCGGCGATCATTGATGCTGTCCCACAGCCCCAGCTCCACCGAGGTTTTTCCGCAAGCTTCATCACGGGTAAAGCCCGTCATACGTGTGAAGCCTTCATTGACAATCAGGAAGCGGCCGGTACTGAGCTCTGATAGCGCCACATAGTCGGGGTTGGATTCCATGACCAGCGAGAGCAAGGTTTCCGAGCGCGCCAGACGCTGCTGCTCGGCGCGCCTCTCGGTCACGTCTTCGGCAATCCACAGCGTGCCGCTGGCCTGGGGCGCGCGCGGGTCGATGACCTTGGCCTGAAAGCGGCAGATAAACGTGGTGCCGTCACGGCGCCGCACGGTGCGCTCCAGATCCACCGCCTGACCTCGCTCCAGTGCGGGCCCGGTGGTGCGCTGGACTTCGGCATGGTCGGCCTCGGTGGGCCACAGCACGGTGTCGGGTTTGCCCACCAGATCCGCATGTCGCCAGCCGAACATGCGCTCAAAGGCCAGGTTGGTGTGCTCAAACACGTGTTCGCGCACCAGTGCAACGCCCACCAGGGCGCTACTCAATATGGTTTCGTACTGCAAGCGCTCGCGTTCACTTTCGGTCACGTCGCGTGCGGTCACCACCATCCAGCGTCGACCTTCCCAGTCAAAACGCGCGGCACACACCAGCACCTTGCGCAGCTCGCCATCGCGACGGCGCCACACGGCAGGCATGTCGCGCACCACACCCTGTTGGCGCACGGTGTCCGTGAGTGCCTGGCGTTGTTCTGGATATGGCCACAGCCCCAAGTCGTACACCGAGCGGCCCGTGGCTTCTTGGATTGAATAGCCACTGAGCCGCTCAAAGCCTTCGTTGACCATCTCCAGATAGCCCGTGTCGATATCGCTCACCGAGATGTAGTCGGGGCTGGTCTGAAACAGGCGCGAAAACATTGTGCGCGAGCGCTCCAGTTCGGCCTCGGCCTGCTTGCGTTGCGTGAGATCAAAGTACAGCGAGAGGCTGGCGGGCCCGTCCGACAGATCCACACGCACCATGCGCGTTTCCACCGTGAGCGCGGTGCCGTCCAGTCGTTGCATGGCCAGTTCAATCGTGGGCATGGCGCTGCCCACGGGCAGTCGTTCCATGGCTTCGATGCGCTGCTGACTGAGCGCGCGGTCAATCGGGGCCGTCAGCACAACCACGTCATGGCCCGGACAGGTGTGCAGGTCGTCAAAGCCAAAGAGCTGCGCGGCCGCGTGATTGCACAGCAGTACCCGGCCGCGCCGATGCAGGATGAACGGTGAGGGCGAGAGCATGAACAGTTCGCGAAAGCGCTCATCGCCTTCGTGCAGGGCGGCGCGTGCTCGTTCATCTTCAGTCACATCGCGCGCCACGCCCCAATACCCGGTGAACTGGCCACGCAAGTTGAACATCGGCTCGCCGGACAGGCTCAGCACCGTGCGCTTGCCCTCGGGGCCCACGCGGGAAATTCGGAAGTCACGGAATGGGCGGTGTGCCTTGAGTGTGGCGCGATGGGCCTGCAGATCGCTGGCCTGCGCGTCGACGCCGCCGAGCGTCCAGCAGGTTTGGCCCAGATCGGCTTGGGTGTCCAGGCCGATGGCTGCAGTAGACGACGCGGCGGCCTCCTCCGTGGCCGTGACTTCCGAGATCTGGGTAAATCGGCACAACGCGTCCTGCTCCCAGTACCAGTCACTGGCAATGCCTAGCAGGCTGCGGAACCGATGCTCTTGCTTCATTGATTCGCGCAGTGCGTTGACCACCAGGCGCGCAAACAGCACGGCCATCAGGGTGCTGATGGCAATGGTCAGCAGCACCGTCAAGGCGCGGCTGAGAATGGGCACGTTCAGCACGGCCTGGCGTCCTGCAATGAACCCCATCGATTCGGCGTAATAAAGCACTGCGAGGGCCAGTGCGCCTGCGACACCAAAGCCGATGGCCCAGCGCGCCGAGAGCAGCACCCCGGCCGAAGCAATTACCACCAGCAAAAATCCCAAAGCCACGGAGTGCACGCCCGTCTGAGTGAGCAGGGCAAACGCCACGGACACCACCAGCCCCGCCGACAGCACCAGGGCATAGGCCGGACGGGGGTGGCCACGTTGCAGCAGCGCGCTGGCCACGACACACATGGCGCCCAGGCCACACGACACCAGCAGCGCAAGCCCCTGGGTCAGGGGCGTCAGGATCGAGCGGTAGCCAATCATCACCACCGGAGCGCTGATGATGGCCAACACACCCATCATCAGCAGAATGCGCGCGCCCAGGCGTTCCATGGTGGTCGCACGCGTCTTTGCACTCATGAGCTCACCAGCCGCCTGGGCCACCAATGCGGCGGGGCGGTTTGCCGGCTTGTTGGCAGTGTTATTGGGCTTTCCGTAATTCATGACAGCAGTTCGATGGTGTGATGGCGTTCCCTCACCCCAACCCCTCTCCCGGTGGGAGAGGGGCTTTAAGCATCCCTCTCCCACCGGGAGAGGGATTGAGGGTGAGGGAAAGCGATGTCGCGTATTTGGGAAAGATCACTAATCACAGGGCCGATCGAGCTCATGGCGTTGTTGCGGGCACAGCCTGTAGTCTGAACCTCTGGTGATTTTCCATCGTCGGTGGTCCAGGGAGCGGTCAACCGCAAGAAAAACCCACGGACCACTCCACAATTTGAGCTTTGAACGTATGCGCTACGAACATTTGGTTCAGATCAACGACTTTGAAGCGCCGCAGCTTCCCGTCATTGGGCGGCAGCAGCTGTGGGCCGCCCTGGTATTGCGCGCGCAAGATCCCATCCAGTTCATGCCCGCCCTGGAGGCCTTCTGCGTTAAAGCGCACGAGGTCAGTGCACAAGGGTTTGACACCCTGCACCGGGCGCTGGACTTTGGCAGTTTTGTGGTTCATGACCAGGCCACCCTGGCCCAACCCAACGCCCTGATCATGGACACCCAGGCCGGACCCACCTGGCCCCAGAGCCGACTCACGCTGCACATTGAAGAGCCGCTGCCGGGCCAGCTTTTTTTACGCTTTGTCTACGAGTCTGATGAGAGCGAGAGCGGTGAGCTCGACGCCCTGGCCCATGCCCTGCGTCGTCAGGCCTACGAGGCGGCGGATCTGGACATGGTGGTGCGGATTCGGCAGCTTGTGCAAGGTGGTGCGCTGGATTCCTGACCACGCAATGTTGCCGCACGCATAAGCAAATAACCCTTGCGTCCGCTGCAGCAAGGCGCCGCGCCTAGCCTTGCGGCTCTGGATGCAGATGAATTGCCTGGGGGATGACGATGCGGAACTTGAAATTGGGAAGAAATGCGGCGTTGGCCGTTGTTTTGGGTTTGGTTTTCTGCGTTGGGGCAAGCGCCAATCCGTTGGCACCTGACCAGACCGCTGCCAGTGCAGCGGCTGCGACACGGGAATACGCCGAAGCCCAACTGTCGCAGCGCTACGCAACCTTGTGGGCCACCTTGCCCACCGCTGAACGCGCGCAGTTTTCTGCGCGTGAGCGGCAGTGGCTCAATGTAGGGCGTTGGCAGGAAAAAGACGCCTGTGTGGCGCAGCGCGGCGCGGCAGCTGGCTCAAGTTGTGTGCTCGAAGTGACCCTGCGTCACGCAGCGACGCTGGACCGGGGTGCGGTGGCGGTGTCGAACTGACTAATTTAACGGCGCGCGAGCACGGGCGCCGCTGCTGGGCGCAGCGCTTCGGGTGGGTTTGGAACTTGAAACTGTTTTTGCTTTGGGCTTGGCGGCCTGACCGCCTCCTACGGTGAGGTTCAAGCGCTGCCCCGCAAAGAGGGTGGGTGAGCGCAGGTTGTTCCAGGCCACGATGTCCTCGGGTTTGACCTTCCAGCGCTTTGCCACCGAAGCGAGCGAGTCCCCCCGGCGCACGCGATAGGTGATGCGCTTGAGCTGGCCTTGTTCCGGCACGAAAGAAAAGGCAGCGTTGATGAACTGAGGGCTGATGTCCTCTTCCATGGATTCATCGCGCGGAATCAGGATGGTGGAGCCCGCTGCCACGCGGTAGCGCGGCGGGATGCGGTTGGCTTCGCGCAGCGCCGCTTCACTCACCCCCACGCGTGTGGCCACTTGAGCCAGCGTTTCGGCCTCCTGCAAGGTGTACGTGGTCCAGCTGGCCAGGGGTTGGTCGGTGGCTTCCCATGCGGCCAGATTGCCCCGGAAAACTTCTTCGCGGTCCGCGGGCAACAGGATGGCGGGCTGGGTGGCGGCCACGATGACCGGGCGTTTGAACGCGGGGTTCAGGGCGCGAAACGCATCCACGCTGATTTCGGCCAGACGCGCAGCGGTGGTCACATCAATGTCGCGCGTTTTTGAGATCGCAACAAAATACGGCTTGTTCTCAATAGCGGGCAGGGTGAGCCCGTAGTGCTGCGGGTTGCGCACGATGTTTTTGAGGGCTTGCAGCTTGGGCACATAGCCCAGGGTTTCGCGCGGCAATCGGAGTTGTTCGTACAGCGTGGACTTCTTGCGCGCCCGTGCGTAGTTCACCGCGCGGCCCACACAGCCTTCGCCACAGTTGTAGGCAGCCAGAGCCAGGTGCCAGTCGCCGAACTCGTCGTGCAGTTTTTGCAGATAGTCGAGCGCGGCGCGGGTGGACTCCATCACGTCGCGCCGCTGGTCGTGCCAGGCGTTTTGTTCCAGCTCATACAGGCGGCCCGTGGAGGGAATGAACTGCCACAGGCCCACTGCCTTGGCGTGGGATTCGGCCTCGGGCTGCATGGCACTTTCCACAAAGGGCAGCAAGGCCAGCTCGGTGGGCATGCCGCGTTTTTCTACTTCTTCAACAATGTGAAACAGATAAGGCACCGCACGGCTGGCCATGCGGCTGATGTAGTCGGGCTGCGCCGCATACCAGCGGGTGCTGTTGGCGGCGGCCTTGTTGGCCAGCTCCGGCATGGCAAAGCCGCGACGGATGCGCTCCCACACGTCGGTGCAGATCGGTTCAGCAGGCGCTTTAGGGGCTGCGGTCTCATAGGCGCCCGTAGATTCAGCCTGCAACGCACTGGGGAGGGCGTCAGCAATGGGCGCGGGCTTGGGTGTGGGTGCAGGTGTGGGTGCCGGAGTTGCGCTTGCGGCAGGGGTGGCAGGTGCTTTAGCCGGGGTGGGTGCTGCGCTGATGGGAGTGATGGGTGTCGAAGCGCTTGCTGTACTGATGGGTGCGCCCGATGCAGGTGGGCTCACGGGTGTGGCGCAGCCTGCCAACAGCACAGCCGCCAGAGTGATCGACCAGGGTAGAAGTTTCGGTAGGTGCATGACGGGCCCGGCGCGTGTGAACAACGCCGCAGTATAGAAGTGCACCCCTTAATTCATTCGACAAACGTGCTACCTGAACCCGTCTTTCCACGCACGCAACGCGGTGAAGGTGGCCAGTGACGTGGTGCGTATTCCGGGCTGATGGGCCTGTACGGCAGCTTGCACCGTGGGCTCATGACAACGCAGGAACGGATTGGTGGCCAGTTCTTCGGCCAGAGTGGTGGGCACGGTGGGTTCACCGCGCTGGCGCTGGGCCATACAACGTTGTTCGCGGGCGATGAGCGCGGGGTTGTGCGGTTCCACGGCGCGCGCAAAGCGCAGATTGGCCAGGGTGTATTCATGCGCGCAGTACACCCGCGTTTGTGGGGGCAGGGCGGCCAGACGCATTAGGGAGGTGTGCAGTGCCGGGGCGGTGCCACCCAACAGGCGCCCGCAACCCGCCGCAAACAGGGTGTCGCCGCAAAAGAGCCAGTCGGGGCCGGGCGCGTAGTAGGCCAGGTGTCCAGCGGTGTGTCCGGGCACGCTCAGCACGGTGAAGGCCAGTCCCAGGTATTCGATAGCTTCGCCGCCCTCATGGGGCACGGTGATGCCCTCAATGGGCTCGGCGGCCGGCCCATGGACGGGCACCGCATACCTTTGCGTGAGTGCGGCAATGCCGCCCACATGATCGCGGTGATGGTGCGTGACTAGAATGGCCGCGAGTGTGGCTCCCAGTGACTGCAGTGCGGTTTCGATGGCCGCGGCGTCTCCCGGGTCGATGACAATGGCCTGGCCGTTGCGCACCACCAGCCACAGGTAGTTGTCGGCAAATGCTGCAACCGGTATCACCCGAATTTCCGTGAAATTTTCAGACATCGCTTGCACTCCGTGTTGAACCCGCCCCCTGTCCATTCTCAACTGCCGACGCACCGCGCGTGTTCCACCACGCGGCTGGCTGAGTTTTTACGCTCTGCGCCGGGGCGCTACTTGCTCGACTGGGAGCAGTCGCATCTGGATGCGGCGGTCTCGGATGTGTTTGGCTATCACGCCTTGCAGTTGGGGTTGCCCGAGATCGACGCGCTGCGTGAGAACCGCATGCAACTGCGCCTGTGTGCATCGGACCGCACGGCCCTGCCGTTTGATGGCGGTGACGCGCGCGGGGCGGTGGCTGCGGCCCATCGCGTGGCGGTGATCAATCGGTATGAGGAGCTGCCCTTCGCTTCGTCCTCAATTGACCTGGTGGTGCTGCCGCATGTACTGGAGTTTGCTGACGAGCCCCATCAGGTGCTGCGTGAGGTGGACCGCGTGCTGGTGCCCGATGGGCAGGTGGTCATCACGGGCTTCAACCCGGCCAGTTTGTGGGGCATGCGCCATGGCTTGACGCGTCTGGGCCTCAATCCCTACGTGCCCGCGCAGGCGCAGTTCATCGGCCTGCCGCGCCTGAAAGACTGGTTGAAGCTGCTCTCGTTTGAACCGCACCGCGGTCGCTTTGGTTGTTATGTGCCCTGGGCGCGCAGCGCAGCGTGGTTGTCGCGTTGGTCGTTTATGGAAAAGGCGGGTGATCGCTGGTGGCCGGTACTCGGTGGGGTGTACATGTTGACGGCCGTCAAGCGGGTGCAGGGCATGCACCTGATTGGGCGGATCAAGAAATGGCGCGAAGGGCGTGCACCCACGCTGGTGCCCGCGGCCCGAGTGCCGTTGAGCCGCGTTGCCGCCAATGACGAACAGGTACGTGAGGCGATGCAGCAATGAAATCCAGCAAGACGCACGATGCTGATCTACCCCATGTAGAGATCTGGACCGACGGGGCCTGCAAGGGCAACCCTGGTCCGGGCGGCTGGGGCGCCTGGTTGCGTTCAGGCGAGCATGACCGCGAACTGTGTGGCGGTGAACTGCTGACCACCAACAACCGCATGGAACTGATGGCGGTGATCGAAGCCCTCACCGCGCTCAAGCGCCGCTCTTATGTGGTGGTGCATACCGATTCGCAGTACGTCAAGAACGGCATCACCGAGTGGATGGCCAACTGGATCCGGCGCGGCTGGCGCACGGCCGATAACAAGCCGGTGAAAAACGATGACCTGTGGCGCCGCCTGCAGGAGGCCGCGGCCCGACATGAAGTGCACTGGCGCTGGGTGCGCGGGCATGCCGGGGATGTGGGCAATGAGCGCGCGGATGTGTTGGCCAATCGTGGAGTTGACATGGTGCGCAACCGTTCATGAAGAACCCGCGTTCACTGCTTGCTGTTGTGGCCCTGATGGCCGTGGGTCTGGCGGCGTACTTCGGGCCGCGCTGGCTGGGCCACCAGTCTGCTGGCCCCGCGCCTACACCCGCCGAAAGCGCTGCGGCCAAGGCAACCTCGCTCTCGTCCATGCCCCCGACGCCGGTGGAGGTGATCATCGTTAAACCCTCCACGGTGCAAGAAGAACTGCAGACGGTGGGCTCCTTGCGTTCGAATGAAAGCGTGTTGCTGCGCCCCGAGGTCTCGGGCCGCATTGCCTACATCGGGTTTCGGGATGGTCAACCCGTCAAGCGCGGGCAGGTACTCATTGCACTGGACGCATCGCTCAACGAAGCTGAAGTGGCCAAGGCGCAGGCCGAACTGAATCTGGCGCAATCCAACCTCAAGCGCACCGAAGACCTGGCGAGTCAAAAATTTGTCAGCGGCAGTGCGCAGGAAAGCGCTCAGTCCAACGTGCAGGTGCTGGAGGCCAACGTCAAGCTGGCCCAGGCGCGCCTGGCCAAGATGAAAATCGTCTCGCCCTTTGACGGCGTGGCGGGCATCCGCAATGTGAGCGTGGGTGACTATGTGCGTGAGGGCGCCGATCTGGTCAACATTGAAGAAGTGGGCACGCTCAAGGTCGATTTCCGTTTGCCCGAACGCGACTATGCGCAAATTCGGGTGGGGCAAGCCGTGCGGGTGGTGGCCGATGCGCTGCCCGATGAAACCTGGCGCGCCACGCTGGAGGCCATCAACCCGCGCGTGGATGCGAACGGTCGTTCGCTTGAGTTGCGTGCGCGTCTGGCCAACACCGGCGGCAAGTTGCGCCCCGGCATGTTTGTTCGCGTGCGCGCCGTGGTGGGCGAACGCAAGAACGCGCTGGTGGTGCCCGAAGAAGCCATCGTTCCCGCGGGCGATGACTTCTACCTTTTCAAGGTGCAGGACGGCGTGGCCAAGCGCGTGAAGGTGGTGACCGGCGTGCGACGCGATGCTCAGGTGGAAATCGTTGAAGGTCTGGTGGCGGGCGACCAGGTGGTGCGCCTGGGCATGCGCCTGGCGCGCGATGGGCAGCCGGTGAAGGTGGTGGCTGCTGCACAGGCGGAAAAGAAGTAGCGGCGTAGGTCCGCCGCTCGGCATAGGCGCTGTTTTTTTGAGCGCGGCTTCAGTGCGGTGTGTTTGCTCCCTCCCCTTCAAGGGGAGGTTGATATTGAGTCCCCTCCCCTTCAAGGGGAGGGT
>CAZZAD010000093.1:0-10383 GCA_964652055.1 uncultured Burkholderiaceae bacterium
ACCCTCGTCATAAGCTTGGAAGGCTTCTGCTCTACCATTGAGCTACACCCGCCTGTTCAAACTCAAACCAGGCCTACCCATCACCACCACTCCGGGCCAACCACTCAAAAAACACTCGACTGCGCCTCTGGTGGAGGAGGCTGGATTCGAACCAGCGTAGGCGTAAGCCAACAGATTTACAGTCTGCCCCCTTTAGCCACTCGGGCACCCCTCCGGCTGCAGCGAACCGCAAATTATGGTGGCTCAATAACAGACTGTCAAACCGTAGCCTTATCCAACGTGGTGTGAGCCTGAGCGAGCACTGTATTTCCAACGAGGAATGAGCCTGAAAGCGGCGGTCTGAGGGCTGTAGGGGGGTGGGTTGATCATCCGGGGATGGTGATCGACATGGACGAGACGAAGCTGCGCACGATTGAGCAGTTGAAAGAATTTCTTGCTGCCACGCCGCTGGTGGCGTTTTCCGGGCACGGCGAGGATGCGCTTGGCGGTACCTGTCAATACAACGTTCATCCGAATGTGAATTTTCACTGGCGTGCTGTGCCCACTCCACCTAATCTGCGCGGCATGGATGGGCCGGATTGGGCCGCGACAGAGTGCATGATCTGCTGCGGCTGTCCGTTGATCTTGGGGGAGTGCCGTGGGTTTATTTGTCGGTGCATTTTGGATGGGGCGGCAGGCACAGGCGGCTTGGCCCGATGAGTTGCGGCTAGACGTTCAGCAGCGGCTGGAGCGGGCGTTATCGCGCCACCCAGCTGACCGCGCGCACTTCATTCAAACCCCTACCGGGCTGCTGGCCCATGCCGGCCAAGGGCTGACCCCCACCCGATGGGCGCTTGAGGTGGCTTCGACCGAGGGCGCCCATACGCTGGTGGCCGGCGACCCCTTGCTGCCTGCGATGTTGGGGGTTGGTGCCGGGCCTGCGCAGCGCCTGGGGCAGGCCGCGCAATCGGACTTTGATGCACTGGTGGATCTGTTGGCTCGGGCCCGTGGTCAGTTTGCGCTGGTGCACTTCGATGTCGCTCAAGGCCGGCTGTTGCTGGCCACTGATCGCCTGGGCATACGCCCGCTGTATTACGGCGCGCATGGGGGTGTGCTGTATGTGGGTTCGTCCCTGCGCACACTGCTGGCGGCCTGCCCTGATCTAGGCGAAGTGGCCGATCTGGCCGGTCAGGTGCAACGCGCGGCATTGGGGTTCACCTTGCAAGCCCATACGCCCTACGCGCGGATTCATGCCGTTGAGCCGGGGCGGGTGGTGGTGGCCCAAGGTGCACATCGAACCCGACACACTTACGCCATCTGGGCCGACGTGCTTGCCGCCGGCGCCGCGGCTGTCGATGGCGATGCCGACCTGGACGCCCTGCGAGACCCACTGCATGCACGCTTTGTCGAAGCGGTGCAGCTGCGCCACAGCACCGACCCCGATGCGGGGCCCGCGCTGGCCTATCTGTCCGGGGGACTAGATTCACGTTGTGTGGCCGCGGCGCTTGCACAGGCAGATCGGCCCCAGGTGGGTCCGCTGGATCGCACCCCGCACACCATCAACTTTGCCCCGACCGGCAGTGCCGATCTGGCGTTGGGCGGCATGGCGGCGCGGGCTCTGGGCACGCAACATTTTGAGCACACCACGGGTTCGCTTGACTTCTGGGAGCGCAGCGTAGAAGCGGTCCAGCAGTGGCACGCGGCTCAGAGCGCAGCACAGGGCACTGCGGCAGGCCTGGTGCATGCCAAGGTGGCCACTGGCTTTGGTGGTGAAGGGGCACTGGCGCCCACCAATATCACCGCATCCATGTTGATTGCGTTGCGCGCCGGGCGCACCGACGAGGCCATCGATGAGTACCTGCGCCGCTTCAGCCACGGCCTACCCACTCGACTGCTGTGCGCGCCTTGGCGTCAGCGTCTGCCTGCGTTGTTGCGCTCCAGCCTACGCGCGGCGCTGTTGGCCTGCCCGGGAGCAGAGCCCGGACAACAGTTTCATGTCCTGCTGTTGTTGAACGAACTGCGGGGCCACGTGGCGCGTCACTTTGAAGACCTGGACCTGCGTCGCATCGAGTGGACCCTGCCCTTTGCTGACACCGAGGTGGTGCGCGCCGTGCTGCGCATTCCCATTGATGCCCTGCTGCAGCATCGCTTCTATTACCGCTGGTTAGAGGCCTTTGGTCCGGCAGTCAGCAACGTGGCCTGGCAGGCCTACCCCACCAGTTTGCCCTGTCCATGGCGTCTGCCGCCGGGTCTGCGCAATCAGTGGGCTGAGGGTTGGTTGGATCGGCAGCAGCAAACCGAATCGGCTCGACGCCTGGCCCGCGAGGTTGGCCGCCAACTGGAGCAGCCAGACTTTCCAGCCGCGGTGCTTGATCGGCGCTTTGCCTGGCTGATGGTGCAGCTGGCCCGCCTGGGAATACGGCGCTACACCTACTATCTGCGCGCGGTCGACACCTTTGCACAACAGGCCGCGCGGATCTATCGATAGCAAGGAATCAGGCGTGTTTATTGATTTGCAGTTGGGCTCACTGCATGAGCCCCTCACCGACCGACGCGTGGATGGGGCACAGGCCCTGGCGCAGGCTGCGCAGCGCGCAACGCGGTATGCAACCCTGGGGGTGGGCCCGGGGCATCGGGTGTTTGTGCACTTTGGCAACCGCATCGAATTTTTTATCGACCTGCTGGCGCTGTGGCGTCTGGGCGCCTGCGTGGTGCCTGTGGACGCGCGCTTTACCGCGTTTGAAATTGAACAGCTGGTGCGCACCGTGCGGCCCACCGTGTCGGTGTGGGACAGCGAACCCCCCGCAGCGGTCCTCACGGTGCTGGCCACGTACGGCGTGCAGCGGCTCGGGCTCGATGAGGGCGTCTGGTCATCGGCCATCGTGTCATCGACCATCGCGTCATCACCTCCGGGCGCCTTTCCGCGCCTGGATGACCCCGCGCTGCTGCTGTTCACCTCCGGCACCACGGGCCAGCCCAAGGGCGTGGTGCACACGCACCGCTCGCTGCGCGCACGCTGGAACCATCAGCGCGAACGCCATGGCACACCGGCCTTTGCGCGCACTTTGTGTGCCGTGCCCACCCAGTTCGCCTGGGGTTTGGTGGGGCACAGCCTCTACACCTGGTTTTCGGGTCAGACCCTGCTGCTGGTGCCGCCCTACCGACAAGATGTGTTGTTGCGCCTGGGGGCGATGTGCGATGAATTTCAGGTGACCTGTCTGCCCTCGGTGCCGACCATGTGGAAGGTGGCGCTGCGCACCACCCGGCCGCCTCAAAGCGGCAGCCTGCGCCTGGTGACCAGCGGTACCGCGCCCTTGCCCCCCGCGTTGTGGCGCGGCGTGCAGCAGTGGAGCGGCGCCGAGGTGCTCAACATTTTTGGCATTACCGAGACGGGCTGGCTGGCGGGTGCGGGTGCGGCCGAGCTGGCCGAGTTCACGGATGACGAACCGCTGGTGGGCGCCCCCTGGGGCGCGGTGATCCGCGTGTTGGAGAGCGCCTCCACCGAGCACCCCCCCAGCGCCTGGCGCGCCTGCGCGCCCGGACAAACTGGGCATGTGTGGGTACAGACGCCTGCGTTGATGGCGGGCTACTTTGAGCGCGATGACCTCACCCGCCAGGTGGTGTCCGAGGGCTGGTTCAGCACCGGCGACCTGGGCGCGCTCGACGCCCAGGGCCGATTGCTGCTCCGAGGCCGACACAAGGAACTCATCAATGTGGGCGGCGCCAAGGTGTATCCGGCCGACATCGATGCCCTGATCGGCACCCTCGATGGCGTGGACGATGTGTGCACCTTTGGCGTGGACGACCCGCTGCAGGGTGAAAACGTGGCCATTGCGCTGGTGTTGCGCGAGTCGGGCCCCAGTGCGTTGGCACAGGTCTACGCGCGCGTGGCCCTGCGGTTGGCCGCACACCAGATGCCGCGCCGCTGGTACGTGGTCGAGGGCATCACGCGCACCGCGCGCGGCAAGCTCGACCGCAGCGCCGTGGCCGCACAGTGCGCGCCGCTAGCGGCCACCGACCTGCGCACGCTGGAAAAACATGGCCAGCCCTGAAGCCCACAGCGCCGCACGCGCGCAACTGCGTCAGTTGCTGGCCGAGTGGGGCGTAGAGGCGGCACTGCTCGAAGGCGATCAGCATTCGCTGATTCAATCGGGCGCGCTGGACTCGGCCGGGCTCTTCAACCTGTCGCTGTGGATCGAGAGCCAGGTGGGCCGACCCATCGACCCGGGCAGCATCGATGTACTGCAAGCCTGGGACCGCATCGAGACCATCCTGGCCTTCCTGTTCGGTGCGCCCCTCCATGCGCCGGCCGTGGTGGCGGTGACGGCCATGGCGGCCCCAGAAGCGCGCTGGCCCGGACCCGATGGCGTGGAGTACGTCATCGAGCGCTACCGCAACGAGGACCTGGCCGAAGTGGCCCGCCTCTTCACGCACCTGTGGAGCCCAGATCGGGCACTCAACGGCCGCGTGTTCGAGTGGAAGTACCTGCACAACCCCCTGGCGCGCGATCCGCTCATCTACCTGGTGCGCCATGGCGGCCAGGTGGTGGCCATGCGCGCGCTGTGTGAAACGCAGTGGCAGGCGCAAGGCGCAGACCCGAGCGTCACGGTGTACTGCGCCGATGACCTCATCATCGACCCCGCCCACCGCAACCACGGGCTGTATCCACACCTGAACGCGCAGGCCCTGCGTGATCTGGCCGCACGCGGGGAGAAATTCTTCATCAGCCTGAGCGCGCTGCGTGTGGCGCGCATGCAGTCGCTGGCCGGTGGGGCGCGCGCCGTGCCTATCGGGCCAGTGCTGGGGCGGCGCTCAGCACGCGCACGGTTTGCCGATGCACTGGAGCATGTCCTCGCACGCGTGCCCCTCGGGTGGCGCGCCGCGCAGCCTGTGGCGCAGGCCATCGAAGGGCGCCACAGCGCCGCTGCGGCCTTTGCGCGGCTCGATGCCGCAGCCTCTGGCGGCCCGGTGCGGGTCAGTCGCACCGCACCCATTGCCGCCATGGCGGCGTTGGCAGCCCGCGCGCCGAGCGATGGCCGCATCCGCCACGTGCGCGACGAAACTTTTCTGCGCTGGCGCTACGCCGCGCCGCTGCACGAGTACCGCGTCATTACGGCCGAGCGCAACGGTGCAGTGGCCGCTTACCTGGTGCTGGGCCGGGCGCTGTCTCCATCGGCCAATCCACGGCGCGTCAACCTGGTCGACTGGGCCGCCAGCGACCCGCAGGCGCTGGGTGATGCCCTGGACCTGAGCCTGCGCGTGGGCCGCTTTGCTGAACTGGTCACCTGGGGCGACGCACCTCACAGCGCATGGACACAAACCCTCACAGCGCGAGGCTTTGCCCCCATCGATCAACATCAAACCGCACGCGGCCTGCCCTGCGTGTTGGTGCACACCGTGGATTCAAGCGCGGCCGAACCGCACATCGGCGCGCGCTGCGTGCTAGAGCCCGCCGCTTGGGATCTGCGCATGAGCTACACCAGCTACGCCTGATTTTGCGGCCGCAACGCACGCACCAAGATTTGCCACGCTCCCGCAAACGGCCGCAAATACAGCGCCGCCAGCGAGTTGTACTGCCCCGCCCCACGCCCCTCGGGCAAACCCAGACGGAAGGCCTCATCGGAGGCCGGGACATAGAGCGTCTTGAACAGTCCATCCCACAGACTGAACACAAACCCGAAGTTGCGATCCCAATGGCGCACTTCCTGACTGTGATGCACCTGATGCATATGCGGACTGACCAACAGCCGGCTCAAATACCGCCCATAGCCCAGCGGGATGTGCGAGTGCTGCAGATGCGCAATCCAGTAATAGATCACCATCGCTACCGCATTGAAACCCAGGATCTGCAATTCCTTGATGCCGCTGGGATACAGATACGCAAAAACCCCCGCCACCACGCCCGTGCACAGCAGGCGGAACAACAGATCCAACATGATGTCGATAGGGTGCGCGCGCGTCGATGACACGGGCGTGAGCACTTCGGTGGCGTGATGCGGCTTATGAAATTCCCACAACACAGGCACCTTGTGCGCCAGGTAATGCGCCAGCCACTTGCCAAAGTCCCAGGCCAGCAGATTGATCAGGGTAAAGGCCAACACCACGACAAACCCAGGCTCCATCGCAACACGCGCTCCGAATAAGGCGCCCAGCCCGGACGCAATGTTTTGCGCCATGGCCAGCAACCCCACCGCCGCCACCACCACCGCGCCAAAGCGCAGATGCGCCATCAGCAGTTGGTTGGCAATGAAGAACTTGTAATCGAGCAGCGCCGAAGGATGCAAAAACACCTGGCGCGGGAACACATATGCCAGCGCGCCTTTGATCCCTGCCCCTGCCCCTGCCCCTGCCCCTGCCCCGCGCCGCCCCACGGCCCAGTAGAACACCAGCGCCACTGCCACCGTGCTGGCCACAAAGTAGACGCCAAAGCGCGGCTCGCCGAGGATGGGCACCACCACCCACCAGTACAGCGTGCTCAAGACCTCGACGATCCCCGGGCCCAGCAGATTTTCCAGCCACGCTTTCATGTTTCGATACCCCTGAGTCGCAGCACCCGGGCGGGCGGACGGACGGGCTTACTGCACCGTAATCGTGATGACTTCCGACACCACCGGCGGGTTGTGGGGAATGTGATTTTTGTCCGCAAACAACAATTGCAACGTGTGTGTGCCGGGAGTCAGCTCCAACACGGTTTCGGTTTGTCCCTTGCCGAAGTGGCGATGGTTGGCATCGGTAGGAATCACGGCATCGGCCGGCGGCGTTTTGGCGTCGACGATGAGGTGGTGGTGTCCGGTGCTGGGCGCATCGGTACCGGCGGGGGCCACACCCATGCCGCTCAAGCCCATCACCACTTTGACCGGCCCTCGGATGGTTGCGCCGTTGATAGGCTGAATGAAATAAACCCGGGCATTGGGTTCAGAGGCGGTGCGGGGCACCTGGGCCAGGCTGGTGCCAGAAGCAACGAACAACGACAGGCCGAGGGCAATTGCAGCGTGCTGAACTTTCATCAAGATCTCCAAAGAAAGAAACAGGGGTTAGTTCGAGGGGGCGGGCTGCGCCACCAACTGCGCAACGGCCGCACCCAACGCAAGATCATGCACACGGCCAAACTCGCGCAGCCGCATATTGCCTGCGCGGTCGATCAGCACCACCGAGGGCGTGCCGCGCAACTCGTAAGCCTGCATGGTCAGCGGCACATCGGAGCCGGGGGCATGCTGATCGATACCAATGGGAAACGTCAGCCGGTATTCGTGCACAAAGGCTTCCAGCGAAACGCGTGTCATGGCGGCGTGATGTTCAAACACCGTATGTAGCCCGATCACCGCTACATCGTCGGGCGAGAAAATTTCATACGCCTTCTGCGTTTGCGGAATGCCGTGCGACACACAGCCCGGACACAACATCTGAAAGGCATGCAACACCACCACCCGTCCGCGCAGCGCGTCCAGGGTGAGCGGTTGCGGCGCGTTGAGCCATTCGGACACTTGCAGGGGCGGGGCTTTGAGGACGCTCATCGGGATCTCCTGAGTGAAAAATTGGGTGACCGGATGCTAGGGCAGTTTGATAATTAGGACAACTAATTAGTTATCGAAAACCTCGCGGCGCGGTGGCCAACGAGGCCAGCAGCACCGGCTGATCGGTGAGCGGGCGCGCAACGAGGTGCCGCACCCAAACAATCCCAAATTGGGTATCATCGCACCCAACATGGGTTCGACATCAAAAATCAAAGGTCGCGCGGAAACCGCTGTCATGGAGCGCATGAGCGTGGCCGATGCGCTTTTTAGTGGCACTCAGCAACGGGTGTTATCTCTGTTATTTGGGCAGCCGCAGCGCAGCTTTTACGCCAGCGAGGTCATTGAGCGGGTCAAGGCGGGCACGGGCGCGGTACAGCGTGAATTGGCGCGCCTGGTTCAGAGCGAGTTGGTGACCGTGCATCGAGTGGGCAATCAAAAGCACTATCAAGCAAATCCGCAGTCGCCCATATTTTTGGAGTTGTGCGCTATTACGCGCAAGACGATGGGATTGAGTGACCCGCTGCGTGCAGCGTTGGCGCCGCTGTCAGACCACATCCTCGCAGCCTTTGTCTACGGCTCTGTGGCCAAGCATCAAGACACTGCTTCCAGCGACATTGACTTGATGCTTGTGAGCGAAGATCTGACCTACGCTGACCTGTACGCCACGCTAGAGACTCTGACCGAACAATTGGGCCGCGCGGTCAATCCAACGATCCTTACCTCTCGGGAATTAAGCCAGCGCATCAAACGTGGTGATGCCTTTATCAAACGAGTACTGCAACAACCCAAGATTTGGTTATTCGGAGACGACAGTGCCCTCGGCATTTGAAAACCTTTGCGGCCCGGGCAAACCGCTGCGCACTGAGTCGCCGGACGCTGCGGAGTTTGCCGGCCTGCTTCGATCCGGCCTGGCTCGACTCAGAGATGCCGGCAATGTGGGGCTGGCCATCGAAAGTCGATTTGATCTGGCCTACAACGCGGCACATGCGTTGTGTCTTGCGGCATTGCGTTGGCATGGGTACCGCTCGAGCAACCGTTTTATTGTGTTTCAGTTGTTGCCGCATACGTTGGGCTTAGGCCCAGCGGTCTGGCGGGTGCTCTCCAAGTGCCACGACGTACGCAACCTGGGCGAATATGAAGGCGACTTGAATGTCGATGAGCGTTTGCTTGACGATCTGATTGACGCTTGCCACAAAGTCATGACCGCAGTGCAGACATTGCCAGCCATCACAACAAAATAATCAAGCAGCGCTCACCGAAAGTCCCGCGACACCGTGCTGAGCGCGCCCAGCAGCGCCGACTGATCGGTGAGCTGGTGCGCCAGCAGGTGTTTGACCCCTTCCACGTTTTGCCAGGTGCCGCGCACGGCGAGCAGTTGCGCGTGCACGGCTGCCGGGCGTTGGCGTTCAAACACTTTGCCCCACACGATGACGTTGACGGGGCCGGTTTCATCCTCCAACGTAATGAATACGGTGCCGCCTGCGGTTTGCGGACGCTGGCGGTGGGTGACGAGACCACAGGCGTGCACGCGGCGGCCGTGCGGGGTGTGGGCAAGGTCTTGTGCGCATTGCATGCGCAGGCGTGTGAGACGCGGGCGCAGCAGGGCGAGCGGGTGACGGCCCAGGGTGAAGCCCAGGCGCGCGTAATCGGCCACGATGTTTTCGCCCTCGGGGGCGGCGGGCAGCGCGTGGGCCGGTTCCATAATGCGTGCGGGTTGCAGTAACGCGGGGCGCTGCACTTCGGTGCCCAGCGCTTGCCAGCGCGCCTGACGGCGGTGGCCGGCCAGCCCAGCCAGCGCACCGCTGGCGGCCAGCACATCGAGCGTGGTGCGGTTCAGTTGGGCGCGCTGGGCCAGGTCTTCTACGTCGGTGAACGCGGCCTGTTCACGCGCGACCATGATGCGTTCCATAGCGGCTTGCGCCAAACCATGAATGCGATCCAGCCCCAAGCGCACCGCTCTGAGCGCTGCATCGCCCTCCAAGGTGGATTGCACCGCGCTCACGTTCACATCCACCGCGCGCACTTCCACACCATGACGACGCGCATCGGCGATGAGTTGCGCGGGGGCGTAAAAGCCCAGCGGTTGGCTGTTCAGAAGCGCCGCAAGAAACGCGTCAGGGTGATGACACTTGAGCCAGCACGAGGCATAGGCCAGCAGGGCAAAGCTGGCGGCATGACTCTCGGGGAAACCATATTCACCAAAGCCTTCGATCTGGCTGTAGATGCGTTCGGCAAATGCTTGCGAGTAGCCGCGCGCCACCATGCGCGAGATGAGCCGCTCACGAAACAGACCTAACGAGCCCGTGCGCTTCCACGCGGCCATGCCGCGGCGCAGTTGATCGGCTTCGCCGGGTGTGAATTCCGCGGCCACGACGGCCAGCTGTATCACCTGCTCTTGAAAGATGGGCACGCCATACGTGCGGCCGAGCACGGCGCGCATTTCTTCTTTTTCGTAATCGACGGGCTCGGCTCCGCTGCGCCGTCGCAGGTACGGATGCACCATGCCGCCCTGAATGGGGCCGGGGCGCACGATGGCCACCTGCACCACAAGGTCGTAGTAACAGCGCGGGCGCAGGCGCGGCAACATGGACATCTGCGCGCGCGATTCAATCTGAAACGTGCCCACGGTGTCGGCAGCGCAGATCATGTCGAAGGTGGCGGCGTCTTCGTCGGGGATATCACTCAAGGCAAAGGGGCGGCCGAGTTTTGCACTCACAAAATGCAGCGCACGTTTGAGCGCGCTGAGCATGCCCAGCGCCAGCACATCGATTTTGAGCAAGCCCAGGGCGTCGAGGTCGTCTTTGTCCCACTCGATGACGCTGCGCTCGGCCATGGCGGCGTTTTCGATGGGCACCAGGCGCGCGAGCGAATCGCGCGCAATGACAAAGCC
>CAZZAD010000094.1:0-10260 GCA_964652055.1 uncultured Burkholderiaceae bacterium
TTGGTGCAATCGGCAGCTAACGCTTGAGGATCAATAATTGATGACAGGCCCTAGCTACATGACAAAAAGCCTTCACATTCAAGGGCCCGGTTTTTTACCGGTTTTTCTCCCTGACGGGTTACTTTTTTTGGCGGATCTGTGAGGGCCGCCTCGATTGCGGACTGCGCACAGGCAATCCGCAATCGGGTTCAGAGCAACTGACTTACGCTGCTTCGGGCTGTACGGTCACGCTGATGTCGACGACGACATCGGTGTGCAAGGCCACGGCAACTTTGTGTTCGCCCAGGGCCTTGAGCGGGCCTACGGGCATGCGGATGTCGGCTTTGGGGATCTTGAAACCCAGTTTGCCCAGGGCTTCGCTGATGTCGAAGTTGGTGACTGAGCCGAACAGGCGTCCGTCCACGCCGGCTTTGGCCAGGATGTTGACGGTGGAGCCGCTGAGTTTTTCGCCGGTGGCCTGGGCTTGTGCCAGTTTTTCGGCTTGGGCTTTTTCCAGGTCGGCGCGGCGCACTTCAAATTCCTTGATGGCCACGTCGGTGGCGCGGCGCGCCTTGCCTTGGGGAATCAGGAAGTTGCGGGCATAGCCATTTTTGACTTTGACCACATCGCCCAGGGTGCCCAGGTTGACCACTTTATCGAGAAGAATGATTTGCATGATGAGCTCTTTGTCGCGGCTTAGTGGTTGTCGGAGAAGGGCAGCAGGGCCAGGAAGCGGGCGCGCTTGATGGCGGTGTCGAGCTGGCGCTGATAGTGCGACTTGGTGCCCGTCAGGCGTGCGGGAATGATTTTGCCGTTGTCGTTGATGAAGTCGCGCAGTACATCGACATCTTTGTAGTCAATGTGGTCTACGCCTTCGACCGTAAAGCGGCAGAACTTCTTGCGCTTGAACAGCGCGTTTTGCTGTTGATTGCGGCGACCGGTGGGTTTGCCTTTGGCGCCAAATTTGCCTTTGCCTCGAGTGCTCGTGGCCATATTTATTCTCCTGATTCAAAGTCCGTGATGTGAATTCTCAATTTGCGACTGCGGCGTGAGCGGGGGGCCAGAAAACCTGTGAGCTTGACCGGGGTCCCCAGCGCCAGGGCTTGAACGCGTTGCGCCAAAGCGCCCAGGGTGATGGTCTCGACTTCAATGTTCAGTTGTCTGATGACTCCGGCTTCGGTCACTTCGCCCTCATGACTGAACACCGCTTCGGTGACAGGCAGGCCCGCTGGGGTGTAGCGCAAGGTATCGCGCTCAATCAGCCGGGCGGTCAGGGTGACGTGATTCAAACGCCGCGCTCAATCCCTGTGCGTTATGCCGCGACCGCAACCGCGACCGGTTCAGCCGCTGCTTTACGCGCTTCTTCCTTTTCCACGATCTTCATCATGGGGGAGGGTGCGGTTTCGGCTTTTTTGGTGCTGACGGTCAGGTGGCGCAGTACCGCGTCGTTGTAGCGGAAGGCGTGCTCGAGTTCGTCGAGTGTGGTTTTGCCGCACTCAATGTTCATCAGCACGTAATGGGCCTTGACCAGTTTTTCGATGGGATAGGCCAGTTGACGACGGCCCCAGTCTTCGACGCGATGCACGTTGCCACCTTGGCCGGTGACGACCGCTTTGTAGCGGTCAATCATGGCGGGCACTTGCTCGCTTTGGTCCGGATGGACGATGAAAACGATTTCGTAATGACGCATAGACACTCCTTGTGGTCAGGGGCTCAGACCAAACCGAGCCCGGGGCCGCCCCAGGCGTCGAACCGGGTGCGGCAGGTTGAGAAAACTTATTTGGTTGCGGGGGAAGGATTTGAACCTTCGACCTTTGGGTTATGAGCCCAACGAGCTGCCAGACTGCTCCACCCCGCGGCATTGGGTGCTGAAACAGGTTTTTAATCAAGACGCCGTTTCAGCGGGAGGCGGGAATATACACGGGGATGCAGTTATGGCCAAACGTTGCTTTGTTGTCATCCCCTCGTCGTCATCCCCGCGCAGGCGGGGATCCAGTAACGATGACAGAGACCGCCTGGATCCCCGCCTGCGCGGGGATGACTGAAGAAGGGTGCGGCATCGAGGTGACGTGATCACCATCCCCCTCCGCTAACATCCGCGCCCCGTTTGCACCTTGGCCTGATTCGCGGCCCTTCTTCCATGCTCGAACAGCAAAACCTCTTTGACCCGCCGGGCGGGGGTGAGGGTGGCGAAGCGCTTGCGCTGGCCACTTTTGCCCAGCGCGCGTATCTGGATTACGCCGTCTCGGTAGTTAAGGGACGCGCGCTGCCCGATGTGTGCGACGGCCAAAAGCCCGTGCAGCGGCGCATTCTTTATGCGATGGATGCCATGGGGCTGGCCGCAGGCGCCAAGCCGGTCAAAAGCGCGCGTGTGGTCGGTGATGTGCTGGGCAAGTTTCATCCGCATGGTGACCAAGCCGCCTATGACGCCATGGTGCGCATGGCGCAAAACTTTTCGCTGCGCTATCCGCTCATTGATGGGCAGGGCAACTTTGGTTCACGTGACGGCGACCCCGCGGCCGCCATGCGTTACACCGAGGCGCGCCTCACGCCCATTGCGCGCCTGCTGCTCGATGAGCTGGACGAAGGCACGGTGGAATTCACCGCCAACTATGACGGCAGCCATCAAGAACCCAAGCTCTTGCCTGCGCGGTTGCCCTTTGCCTTGCTCAATGGCGCCAGCGGCATTGCCGAGGGCATGGCCACCGAGATGCCTTCGCACAACTTGCGCGAAGTGGTGGCCGCTTTGCAGCTGGTGCTGCGCAATCCGCAAGCCACGGTGGATGAACTGGTGCAAGTGCTGCCGGCGCCGGATTTCCCTGGCGGTGGGCAAATCATTTCCACACCCGAAGAGATTCGCGAGATCTACGCCTCGGGCCGTGGCAGCCTCAAGGTGCGTGCGCGCTACCCGTTTGAAGAGCTGGCGCGTGGTCAGTGGCAATTGGTGGTGACCGAGCTGCCCCCCAACGCTTCATCGCAGCGCGTGGCTGAGGAAATTGAAGAGCTCACCAACCCCAAAATCAAAGCGGGCAAAAAGTCGCTCACGCCCGAGCAGCAGCAGGTCAAGGCGCTGTTGCTCTCGGTGCTCGATGTCATGCGCGATGAAAGCGGTCGAGAAGCCGCGGTGCGTCTGGTGTTTGAGCCGCGCACCAGCAAGGTGGATCGGCAAGAGTTTGTGAACACGCTGCTGGCCCATACGTCGCTTGAAGCCAGCGCGCCCATGAATCTGGTGATGATCGGGCGCGATGGCCGGCCACGGCAAAAGGCACTGGCGCAAATTCTGGGCGAGTGGATCGAGTTTCGCGTGGACACGGTGCGCCGTCGCACTGAGCATCGGCTGAAAAAAGTTGAAGACCGCATCCACATTCTTGAAGGCCGTCAGTTGGTCTTGCTGTCGATCGACAAGATCATCAAGCTGATTCGCAATTCCGATGAACCCAAGCCCGAGCTGATGCGCGCGTTCAAGCTCAGCGAGCGTCAGGCCGATGACATTCTTGATTTGCGCCTGCGCCAATTGGCGCGGCTCGAAGGCATCAAGATTGAGCAGGAGCTGGCCGAGCTGCGGGGTGATCAAAGTGCGCTCACCAAACTCTTGTCATCGGATGCGGCTTTGCGCAAGCAGGTGGGCAAAGAGTTCGACGAAGACGCCAAAAAATTTGGCGACGCGCGCCGCACCCTCATTGAAGTGGCGCAACGCGCTGTGGTGGAAACCAAGTTGCTCGATGAGCCCGTCACCGTCATCGTCAGTGAAAAAGGTTTTGCGCGCGCCCGTGCGGGCCATGGTCATGACAAAGCCCAATTCACCTTCAAGCCCGGTGATGCGCTGTACGAGGCCTTTGAATGCCGCTCGGTCGATGCCCTCATTGCCCTGGGTAGCAACGGCCGCGCCTACACCGTGAGCGTGGCGGCCTTGCCTTCCGCACGCGGGGATGGGGCGCCGGTCACCTCCATGATTGAACTCGAAGCCGGCACGCGCGTGGTGGGCTACGTGGCCGGCGCTGCGGGGCAACCCTTGTTGCTGTCCACGTCAGGCGGCTTTGGTTTTGCCTGCACGCTGGGTGATCTGGTGTCGCGACAAAAAGCGGGCAAGCAGTTCATCACCGTGGATGCCGGCACTGAGCCGCTGCGCCCCGCACGCGTGAACGCGCAGACCGATGACCGCATTGCCTGCCTGAGCGAGAAGGGCCGCCTGCTGGTGTTTGCCGCCAACGAGATCAAGGCGCAACCCGGTGGCGGGCGCGGCGTGATCTTCATGGGCCTGGATGAAGGCGAAAAAATGATCGCTGCACTGCCTTGCGCCAAGAGTGGTGTGGTCGTGACCGGCGTGGCACCGCGTTCGGGCAAAGACACTGAAGTGGAATTGGCCGGTGCTGCATTGGAGGCGCATGCGGGGCACCGCGCGCGCAAGGGCTTGGCGTTGAAGTCGAAGCTCACGGTCAGTGGGTTGAGAAGGGTGGGGTGAGGGTGAGGGTGAGGGTGAGGGTGAGGGTGAGGGTGAGGCGGGACGCCCCTCGTTGTCATCCCCGCGCAGGCGGGGATCCAGCAAGCCTCCACCACCGGTACTGGATCCCCGCCTGCGCGGGGATGACGAATTAGCAGAAGTGCCCGTGTTGCATGCTGCGCCGCGCGCCGGTGCCCCCATGACCCCCCAGCCCCCACACCACCTCTCCCACCCCAGCCTCTGGTCCCTGATGGCCGGCTTTGCCCGCCATCACGCGCGCGCCTACAGCCTGTCGGCGGTGATGCTCATGGGCGTGGCGCTGCTGTCGGTGTGGATTCCGCGACAGGTAGGGCACATCATCGATGCGCTGGTGGCCGATCCCACGCACGCGCAGTCGTCTGCGCTGTGGCGGCAAGCGGGCGTGCTGCTGGCCATGGGGGCACTGATTTATGTGCTGCGCGTGGGTTGGCGGTTGCAGCTTTTTTCAGCGGCCTATCGCTTGGGTGTGGAGCTGCGGGCGCGGCTGGTGCAGCGTTTGCTGGTGCTGGGGCCACAGTTCTTTAATGCCCACAAGACGGGCGACCTCATGGCCCGCGCCACCAACGATGTAGACGCCATCGAGATGGCCGCGGGCGACGCGTTTCTGGCTGCCTTTGATGGCACGCTCACTTTGGTGCTGGTGGTGGCCATGATGACGCTGGGCATCGACTGGCGTCTGGCCCTGGTGGCGCTGCTGCCCTTTCCCTTTATGGCCGGTGCGTTCTGGCTGATTTCACGGCGCGTACATGATGCCTGGCGCGAATCCTTGGAACGTTTCTCGCGCCTGAATGAACAGGTGCAGGAAACCGTTGCGGGCGTGCGCACCTTGCGCGCGCTGGGCCTGGAAGAGCGTGCCAGCCATGACTTTGCGCAGCGCACGCGCGCTGCGGCCGAATCGGGCTTTGAGGCGCAGCGTTGGGAATCGGCATACGAGCCCGCCGTCGGGCTCACGCTCACGCTGGCCACGGTGCTCACGCTGTCATTGGGCGGTTGGTTTGTCTGGCACGCGCAGATGTCGGTGGGTGAGCTGGCCGCCTTCAGTATGTATCTGGGTCAACTGATCTGGCCCATGTTTGCGGCCGGCTGGGTGCTCTCGCTGATGGAGCGCGCGCGTGCCGCGTGGGGGCGTCTGGGGCCCTTGCTCGATGCGCCCGTCCTGATGCAGGACCACGGCCGCTTGACCGAGCCGCCCACCGGCCCCATCACGTTTGATCGCGTGAGCTTTACCTACCCCGCATCGGACGTGCGCGTATTGCATGACCTGAGCTTTGAGGTGGAGCCGGGGCAAACGCTGGGCATCGTCGGCCCCACGGGGTCGGGCAAGTCCACCGTGCTGTATCTGTTGTTGCGCCATTACGAGGCTGAGGCGGGCGACATCCGCTGGGGCGAGCATGCCGTGGCCGACTACACGCTGGCCTCGTTGCGCGGTGCGATGGCCTGGGTGCCGCAAGAGCCGTTTTTGTTTGGCGCCAGCATTGCGCAAAACATTGCCCTGGCCGACCCCGCCGCTACGCGTGCGCAGATTGAACACGCCGCGCAGTGCGCCGCGTTGCACGACGATGTGATGCGTCTGCCGCAGAGCTATGACACCGTGGTGGGTGAGCGCGGCGTCACGCTCTCGGGTGGGCAGCGGCAGCGCGTGGCCATTGCCCGTGCGCTGCTGCAACCCCATCCGCTGTTGCTGCTCGACGATGCGCTGTCTGCCGTGGATGCGGGCACGCAGATGAACATCCTGGACAAACTACGCACAGGGGGGCAACAGCAAGGACAAGGGCAACGCACCACCGTCATCGTCAGTCATCGCCTGAGTGCGGTGATGGAGGCGGATCAGATTCTCGTGCTCAAGGCCGGCCGCATTGTTGAACGCGGCGCGCACGCTGAACTGCTGCACATGAACGGCTGGTATGCCGAGCAGTGGCGCTACCAGCAATTGGAAGCCAGTCTTGAACACTGACGCTCAACACCCCGACCTGCGCCCCGTTCAGGCCAACGAGCGGCGTCAGGCGCTGCATCTGCTGTGGCGCGCGGCGCAGCCCGACAAGGCGCACGTGGTGTGGGCCACCGTGTGGCTGGCCCTGGCCGGTGTGCTCGAAGCGCTGGGGCCTTTGTTGGGCAAGCACTTCATTGATCGCTATCTGGTGCCGCATCAGTTCAACGGCATGGCCATTGTGTTGCTGCTCGCTGGCGTGCTGGTGACTGGGTGCGTGGCCACCGTTATTCGTTACTTCCAGTTGATACGTCTGGCCGGTTTGTCCATGCGCGCCGTGCAGCGGTTGCGCACCAGCGTCTACAACCACGTCATGTGTTTGCCGATGCGCTTTTTTGACAAAGCCATCACCGGGCAGTTGGTCAGTCGCATCACCAACGACACCGAAGCCGTCAAACAGCTCTACACCCAGGTGCTCTTTGAGCTGCTCTACGGCCTGACCGTGTTGCTGGGTGTGACGCTGGCCATGGGCTGGCTGGATTGGCGCTTGATGTTCATCTTGTTGCTGGTGGTGCCGGCCACCGTGGCCATTGTGTGGGGCTATCAGAAACTCTCCAGCGCTGCGGTGACCCGCACACGCCAGTTGCGCAGCGACATCAACGCGCAGCTGAGCGAGACCATTGCCGGTATCAAGGTGCTGCAGGCCACCAATGCCACCCGCCGTTTTGCTGAGCGTTTTGCGCAAACCAACGAGGCGCACTACGGCGCGCGGCTGGGTGAGGTGCGCGCCAACGCCTGGCTGCTGCGCCCCGCGCTGGACTTTGTCAGTGTGCTGTTGATTGTGGCCGTGGTGGCTGCGGCGGGTACGCAGCGCCTGGGGGGCATTGAAGTGGGTTTGCTCTATGCCTTTATTGCCTATGTGGCGCGTGTGGTGGAGCCCCTCATTCAGATCACCATGCAGTTTTCATTGGTGCAGCAATCGGTCATTGCGGCCTCACGGGTCAATGCCTTGCTGCAGGAAAACGTGCAGGCGCATGTCACGCATGCCCGGCCCATGACGCAGGGTGATGTGGCGATCACGCATGTGAGTTTCGGCTATGAGCCCAGTGAGCCCGTGCTGCATGACATCACGCTGAAATTTGCCGCAGGAGGTTTCTACGGCATCGTGGGCCACACCGGCAGCGGCAAGAGCACCTTGCTCGCTTTGCTGTTGCGCTTTTACGCACCGCAGGCCGGGCGCATCGAGATGGACGGTCTGGCGCTGGACCTGATTGACGAGGCGCATTTTCGTTCGGCCGTGGGCCTGGTGCCGCAAGAGCCCTTCATATTGGCCGCCAGCGCGCGCGAGAACATCGACATGGGCCGCGGCTTGTCGGTGCAGACCATTGAAGATGCCGCGCGCGCGGCCCGCGTCCATGACCTCATCCTGGCTTTGCCGCAGGGCTATGACACGCCGCTGACCGAAGGCGGCGCGCTCTTGTCTTCGGGGCAGAAGCAGTTGATTGCCATTGCGCGTGCGCTGGCCGGTGCGCCACGTGTGCTGTTTCTGGATGAAGCCACTTCGCGCATCGACAGCGAAACCGAGCAGCGCGTGCAGGCCGCGTTGTCTGAACTGCATGGCCGCGTGACGGTGATTGCCATTGCGCACCGCCTGTCCACCATACGTGCAGCGGACCGCATCGTGGTGCTCAACCACGGCCACGTGGCTGAGCAGGGCACGCACGAGGTGCTCATGGCTCTACCCGAGGGCATTTATCAGCGGTTGTATCTGCTGCAGCAGTTGCGGGATTGAATCGCTTCAGCGGGCCTTGGCGCTTATCCATGCCGCGCGAATTTCGCGGCCGCAGCGCATGGATGGGCGCGATGCCGGCGCCTCCCCAGCGGTGTCACGGCGCGCCACGATGCCCCACCACTTTTTATCCGCGCTGATCCACGAGTAGAAACCAAACGCCCCTGGGCTGCTGCACGCGCCGTCTCCCTTCTTGGGGTCGTCTTTGACCCAATGGCCCAGTGAGCAGTGCCGTATGGCTGTGTGTTGCAAGTGCGGTGTTGGCACCGAGGCTCAGCCCTATCAGCGTGGCGTGTTTTTGCACGTGGCCGCTACCGCAATCAAATTTGCCGTCATTGGTCGCCACATATTCGCCGTTGCTTCCGTAGGTCACGCACCGGGCCACGGTGCAGTCAGAACAGGCTGCGGCAGGCTGCTACGAACGAGGGGTTTGATGACATGTGCGTTCCGCAGAAAAACGAGAGTCACAGATGAGGCCTGCGCACTCGGGCGACGTCATTAGCGGGCGGTTTCGGCGCTATGCGGGTTGGTGTCGGATCCAAATATTGGTTTTGCCTCGGCAGTTGAGAGTGCAGCCGGTACGTTGCCGCCACTGGCTAGACGTTGCAGGCAATAACCCAACCCGCGCACGGTGGTGATGTGGATGCCACCGGTTTCCAGCTTCTTGCGCAAGCGGTGCACGTACACCTCGATGGCGTTGTTGCTCACCTCTTCGCCCCATTCACATAGGTGGTCCACCACCTGGGCCTTGCTCACCAGGCGGCCTGCGCGCTGCATCAGCACTTCAAGCAAACCCAGTTCGCGCGCCGATAAATCCAGCGGTTCGTTGTTGAGTGCGGCCACATGTCCGGCAATGTCCAGCGTGAGCGGCCCGTGGCGCAGCAGGTTCTGAAAGCTGCCCGCCGCGCGTCGCGTCAGGGCGCGCACCCGCGCGGTCAGTTCGGGCATGGCATAGGGCTTGGCCAGGTAATCGTCGGCGCCCAGATCCAGGCAACGCACGCGGCTCTCCACGTTGTCGGCAATGTTGAGCATCAACACCGGCATGGGCGTGCCGCGCGAGCGCAGGCGCCGCAACACGTCCAGGCTGTTCATGCGCGGCAAACCCATATCGAGAATCAGCAGATCAAATCCCTGAGCGGCCAGCGCGGCGTCAGCGGCATCACCGGCCTGCACCACATCCACCGCGTACCCGTGCTCGCGCAGGGCAAGCGCCAGCTGGTCGGACGATGTGGGGTCACTGTCAGCAATCAGGATATGCATGGCATCGAATCGTGGAAGTGAGTGGAAGTGGGTGGGCGGGTAGTGATTGATATGCTCGCGGCCCCTGCCACGGGGTGCAGTGTTCTGGATCAGGTCGCGCAGTCTAGTGCTTGGGCTGATCTGCCTCTGAACTTGACGGGTGCGTTTGAAAACATTTACAGTGCATGTCAATGTGCTCACGGTGAGTTTTGTTTCATCTGAGTGTTCATTCGCAACCGTCAACCCGTGGAGACAATGATGGACGACGCAAGGAGTGGTTTCGTGGCAGACAACAAAGAACGTCAAAAGGCACTGGCCGCAGCACTGGCCCAGATTGAAAAACAGTTCGGCAAAGGCTCCGTCATGCGCCTGGCCGACGGCGAGGTGGTTGAAGACATCGAAGTGGTGTCCACCGGTTCGCTGGGGCTGGACATTGCGCTAGGCATTGGTGGCCTGCCGCGCGGTCGCGTGGTTGAGATCTACGGGCCCGAGTCTTCCGGCAAAACCACGGGGGCACCGCCGCCTTTATCGATGCCGAACATGCGCTTGATGCGCAGTACGCGCAAAAGCTCGGCGTCAATCTTCAGGAACTGCTCATTTCCCAGCCCGACACCGGTGAGCAGGCGCTTGAAATTACCGACGCCCTGGTGCGCTCTGGGTCGGTCGATTTGATCGTCATCGACTCCGTGGCGGCGCTCACGCCCAAAGCTGAAATCGAAGGTGAAATGGGCGATTCCCTGCCCGGTCTGCAAGCGCGCCTCATGAGTCAGGCCCTGCGCACACTCACCGCCACCATCAAACGCACCACCTGCCTGGTGATCCTCCTCACCCACATCCGCATGAAGA
>CAZZAD010000095.1:0-642 GCA_964652055.1 uncultured Burkholderiaceae bacterium
ATCCGCCTACGCAAATTGAGCCTCAGACTGCGGGGGCTTCATGCAATTGCCCTGAACTCATAGGCCAAGCAGACGATGGTCGGCCACCGCACGTCTCGATACCGTGCCCACAGCAACCTCACAGGAGCCTATAGATGGACAACGCTGATGGACACGATCAATCCGTATTCACTCTGGCCAGAAGCACTGTCGCCGCCGCTTTTATTGTGGCCACGGCAATTGCAACGCCCATATCAACCTGGGCTGCACCTGCGCAATCCGCCCCAAAAAACGATCAGTCCTGGGTTCCAGGCCGGCTACTTCTTCAACCCCGCGCAGGGTTGCCCGCCAAAGCCCTCGAAAACATTCTCAAAGAGCACAAAGGTCGGGCCAAAAAAATAGGCCAAAGTGATCTTTATATCGTTAGCGTGCCCGCGGCCTCTGAGCGTGCTGCTGTTGAGAAACTCAAGCGCCACCCGCATTTGAAGTTTGCTGAACTAGACCATTATGTTGAACCGACTTGGATACCTAATGATCCGTACTACAGCAGTGCTTGGCATCTAACCACAGTCAATGCCCCAACTGCCTGGGATTTTGCCCAAGGCAATGGGATCACAGTGGCCATTTTAGATTCAGGCGTTGACAGTGCACATCCCGACCTCA
>CAZZAD010000095.1:652-10201 GCA_964652055.1 uncultured Burkholderiaceae bacterium
TGGAATTGTTATGACGGCAATACAAATACATCCGATGTGTATGGCCACGGCACCAAGGTCGCAGGCGCTGCCGCCGCGGCAACGAATAACAGCACAGGGGTGGCTGGATTGGCTGGTCAAACAAAAATCATGCCCATTCGCGTTACTGGAACAGATGGCTGGGCCCTATGGAGTTGCCTGGCATACGGGTTAACCTGGGCAGCAGACCATGGCGCGCAGGTAGCCAATGCAAGTTTTCGCGGAGTTTCAAGCAGCTCAACTACACGCTCCGCAGCCCAGTACATGAAGGACAAAGGTGGATTGGTTGTGGTTTCGGGTGGAAACACCGGCATCTTAGAAAGTTTCACTCCAACTGGCAGCATGATTCCGGTCTCAGCCACGGGAAGTTCCGACCTACGAACCAGCTGGTCAAGTTATGGCGATTACATCCGGTTAGCTGCACCGGGAGCCGGCATTTACACCACAGTGATGGGTGGCAGCTACGGTGCTGTCAATGGAACTTCGTTTTCTAGCCCTGTTACCGCAGGCGTCATCGCTCTGATGATGTCTGCCAATCCAACGTTGGGTTCGACCGAAATTGAGAACTTACTTTTTTCTACCGCAAAAGATCTAGGTGCAACAGGCTGGGACCCCTACTACGGCTACGGCCGAGTAGATGCGGCCGCGGCCGTGTTGGCGGCCAAGAACGCCGCGCCCGCCACTGACTCAACAGCGCCCACCGTTGCTATTACCAGCCCCGGCAATGGCGTCACGGTCTCAGGTCTGGTGCCCGTCAATGTGAGTGCTGCTGACAATGTGGCGGTCACGCGGGTTGAGCTGCGCGTCAATGGCAATACGGTGGCCATTGATACGTCCGCACCCTTTGCCTTCAGCTGGGACAGCACGGGTGCGGCCAATGGCATGAATTCTTTGGTGGCTCATGCTTTTGATGCGGCTGGAAATACAACCGCATCCAGCGCACTGTCGGTGAATGTGGCCAATACCATCAGTCCACCACCCACGGCCGACACCACTGCACCGGTAGTGTCCATCGTTAACCCCGTGGCAGGCAATGTTTCAGGCGCGGTCACCATTACCGCCAATGCATCCGATAACAGCGGCGCAGCAGGTATTTCGCTTTCAATCTTTGTGGATGGTGCCCTTAAGGCCACGGGTACGGGCAGTACGTTGTCGGCCAGTTGGAATACCAAACCCAAGAGCGTAAAGGCGGGCAGCCACGTCATTCAAGTAACCGCCACAGATGCCGCAGGCAATCGTTCTAATACGCAAGTGACGGTTAATGTAGTGAAGTAATTCCAGTACCCACACTTAAATATGGAATCCCGATGAACTTGCGCTTACTGATTCTTGCTGCCGCGATAAATAGTGCCTTGGGCCTAACACTCGAACCTGCAATTGCCGCGCCCCCTCAGACCCAGGCCCGAGCCACAGAAACCTGGGCCCCGGGCCGGTTACTGCTGCAACCCCGCGCAGGGCTGCCCGCCAAGGCGCTGGAAAACATTCTTAAAGAACACAAGGGCCGGGCCAAGAAAATTGGACAGAGCGATCTATATGTCGTCGAAGTACCTGCAACTTATGAGGCCTACGCCGTCGAGAAACTCAAAAACCATCCGCATCTGAAATTTGCAGAGTTGGATTGGGCGCTTCCGCCCGCACTTATCCCCAACGATCCCATTTTTAATCCCACCCAAGACAAAGGGTGGCATTTAGATGCAATAGGAGCGCCCCCGACTTGGGATATCACACGGGGCGCTGGCGTCACAATTGCCATTCTTGATTCCGGTGTATGGAGCGCACACCCAGACCTGGCTGCGAACATGGTGCCGGGCTGGAACTTCTTCAACAACGACGCAGATACCTCTGATGTCATGACACACGGAACGTTGGTTGCGGGGGCTGCCGCCGCAGTCACCAACAATGGCATTGGTGTTGCGGCGGTTGCTGGTGACGCGAAGATCATGCCCATGCGGGTGACCGATTTGAATGGTTACGGCTATCCCACCGCCATTTCACAAAGCCTGATCTGGGCCGCCGACCGCGGCGCACGGGTGGCCAATGCCAGCTTTGGAGGCCTCTCTCATTATGCGAGCGTAACGAGCGCCGCGCAGTATTTCAAAGACAAAGGCGGGTTGGTCACCACCAGCGCTGGCAACTCGGGGGCGCTGGAGACCTATCCGGCTACCACGTCCATGATCTACGTTGCAGCAACAGACAAGATTCGGTCAGGCGCAGACGAAGTACGCACAAGTTGGTCCAGCTACGGCGACTATGTCTCCATGGCTGCGCCAGGCAGCATCATCTATTCGACTTGCTCTTCTACCTGCACGCTGACAACTTATGACGCGACGACAGGCACGTCCTATACCACCTCAACGCTTTATACATTTTCAGCTGGCACCTCGTTTTCCGCCCCAATAACCGGCGGCGTGATCGCCCTCATGATGTCGGCAAATCCCAAACTCAGCCCCAATGAAATCGAAAAACTTCTATTCACGACAGCCAAGGATTTGGGCGACCCCGGTCGCGATATCTACTATGGCTACGGTCGCGTAGATGCCGCTGCCGCCGTGCAGGCCGCCAAGAATGCCGTGCCCTTTGTGGATACCACTGCACCCACGGTTTCGTTAACTAACCCCATCGCTGGCGCCACCGTCTCGGGCCTGGTACCGGTGGACGTCACGGCCTCGGACGACCTTGCCGTCAGCCGCGTGGAGCTGCGCGTCAATGGCACCACGGTGGCCATCGACACGACCTCTCCTTTTGGTTTCAGCTGGGACAGCGCCGGCGCACCCAATGGCATAAACACCTTGGTAGCCCACGCCTTTGATGCCGCAGGCAACACCACGGCTTCGAGCAGCGTTTCCGTCAACGTGGCCAATGCCATCAGCACGCCCACGGCCGACACCACGCCACCCGTGGTATTCATCGTCAACCCCGTGGCCGGCAATGTCTCGGGCAGCGTCACCATCACCGCCAATGCGTCCGATAACAGCAGCGCGGCGGGCATCACGCTTTCGATCTACATCGACAACAAGCTCAAAGCCAGTGGCACCGGCGGCACTTTGTCCACCAGTTGGAACACCAGTAAGGGGGTCAAAACCGGTAACCACACGATTCGGGTGGATGCCGTTGACAAGGCGGGTAACCGCTCCAGTGCTTCGGTCAGCGTCAACGTCGTGAAGTAACCTTTCTGAGGACAGCTGCCATGAACCATTCTTACCTACTGAAGCGCTCTGTGGCAGCCGCTCTGGCGGCCTTGGGTCTTTCAGGTGCCAGCCTGGCTGCACCGCCCTTTAAAGATTCCACCGCCCAAGAGTTCGCCCGCGGCCGCATCTTGGTCATGCCTCGAGCAGGGTTGCCGCAAAAGGCGCTTGATCAAATGTTGAAAGAGCACCAAGGTAAGGCTAAGAAGCTTGGGCAAAGCGATATCTATGTGGTTGAGGTACCCCGCCAAACTGAGGAGATTGCGGTGGCCCGGCTTAAAAACAACCCGCACATCAAAATCGCCGAGCTTGACCTCATGGCCAAACCCGCCATGACGCCTAATGACACTTACTTTGCTAATGCTTGGCATCACCCCAAAATTGGTACGCCTGCGGCTTGGGATATTAGTCAAGGCGCGGGCGTGACCATTGCAATACTGGATACCGGCATTGATAACTCGCACCCTGATCTTGCAGCCAACATCGTTCCAGGATGGAATTTTTATGACAAGAACTCAGATACCACCGATGTACATGGACACGGTACGGTTGTTGCGGGCACTGCGGCAGCCATATCTAACAACGGTATCGGTGTGGCCTCCATCGCAGGCCAAGCAAAAATCTTTCCTGCGCGCATTACGGACACATCCGGTGCGGGCTGGGGCAGCGCAATAACTAGCGCGTTAATTTCGGTGGCCGACCGTGGCATACGTGTTGCCAATATAAGTCTCACATTCGCCGGCAGCACCATGGTTCAGTCTGCGGCCCAATACATGAAGGACAAGGGTGGTCTGGTTACTGTTGCCGCCGGCAACAACGGGCTCGAATCTACTATCACTCCAACCACTTCGTTTATCGTAGTCACAGGTTCAGTACAAGACGACGCCAAACTGAGTTACGCCACGTATGGCGATATGGTTAAGTTGGCAGCTCCTGGCGGCGGAATCTGGACAACTTGGCGCCAAGGCGTTTACGACCAAAGCGCTGGCACTTCTATCGCATCCCCCATCGTCGCCGGCACCATTGCGCTCATGATGTCCGCCAACCCCAAGTTAAGTAGCTACGAAATTGAAAACCTTCTCTTCTCCACCGCCGTCGATCTAGGCGACCCCGGCAAGGACATCTATTTCGGCTACGGCCGCGTGAATGCTGCCGCTGCCGTGCAAGCCGCCAAGAACGCAGTGCCCTTTGTGGATACCACCGCACCCACCGTATCCATCACCAACCCCCTCTCTGGCGCCACCGTCTCGGGCCTGGTGCCCGTTGATATCACTGCCGCTGATGATGTGGCCGTGGCCCGCGTCGAGCTGCGTGTCAATGGCAATACGGTGGCTATTGATACCTCTGCCCCCTTTGCTTTCTCTTGGGATTCCACCGGTGTGCCCAACGGCATGAATACCTTGGTGGCTCACGCCTTTGACGCTGCAGGCAACACCGCGGCATCAAGCAGTGTCTCAGTCAACGTGGCCAATGCCACCAGCACGCCTACGGCGGATACCACGCCACCTGTGGTGTCCATCGTCAATCCCGTGGTCGGCAACGTCTCGGGTGCCGTCACCATCACCACCAATGCTTCGGATAACAGCGGTGCAGCAGGAATTTCTATGTCAATCTACATCGACAACAAGCTCAAAGCCAGCGGCACGGGCAGCACTCTGTCCGCCAGTTGGAATACCAGCAAGGGCGTCAGAACTGGTAACCACACCATCCGCGTCGACGCCACCGACAAGGCCGGTAACCGCTCGAGCGCTTCTGTAACAGTCAATGTCACGAAGTAGCTTATTAGTCATTACTTCGTGGCATAACTCATCGACAAGTAATAAAACCGCCCGCGACTGCTGTAGAGCTCCGCAAAACCCATTTGGCTGTAGCTGGCGCTGGTGGCGTTTTGTTGGCTAAAGGGGGGTTGGCGGTCGGTGAGGTTCTGAATGCCGCCGGTGAGCGTGAGGCCGCGCAGCCCGCCGACATCGGCGCGGCTGAGCTGCACGTCGAATTCCTCATAGGCACCCACGCGATTTGTTCCGGCAGAGTGGGGCATGGGTTGGTCGCTGTCGCTAAAGCCGCCCGTGGAGCGGATGCTGAACTGGTGGGTCCACGGACCATTTTCCAGCGTGACACCAAATTTGTTGCGCCAGCGCGGCTTGCCGTAGGTGCCGTTGTAACTGGCCCAGTCGGCGCCGCTCTCGCGCTCGGCCGATTCGCTGTAGTACGTGGTGACGTTGCGCACCGTGGCTTTGCCCCACGCGGTGGGCAGGCGCAGGCGCCAGTCCACATCCACCCCGGCATCGACGGCCTGGGCCAGGTTGTAGAGGTTGGTGTTGACATAGATCTGCGGCCCCACGCGGTAGTAGAGCCCGCGTCGTATGGCCGAGGCCATTGAGGGTGCATCAATGGCCTTGTCTTTGGTGATGCGCCAGTAGTCAATGGAAACCGCTACGGCCTGATAGTCAAACACGGTGCCCAGGTTCCAGGTCACGGCTTTTTCTGCGGACAGATTGCGGTTGGAGCCACTGACGAGAAACACCGCCTGTGTGCAGACGGGATTGGAGACGAGGATCTGGCACAGATCGGCATCGGTCACCGTGGCAGCGCTTTGTTCCTGCGCACCATAGAGCTGCTTGAGCACCGGGGCGCGGAAGCTGTGCGAGTACGACCCGCGCACCAACCAGTTGGGCAGCACCTGCCAACCCAGGGCGGCCTTGGGGCTGGTGGCTGAGGCCGTCGAATATTCATCGTGACGCAAGGCAAGTTGCGCTTCCACCGTGCGCGCCAGCGGCACTTTGAATTCAACAAACGCCGCGCTGAAGTTGCGGCCCGCATCCACACCCGATTGCTGAATGGCGCCCGCGACGTTGCCGGCCTGAAGCAAGGGATCAGGCGTATCGACGAGTACTTCGCGGCTGAAGGACGCACCCACGGCGTACTGCACGGTGCCTGCGGGCAGTTGCCACGCATCGCCATTGGCCTGCACCTGCAGCGCGTCGAGCGTGGAATGTGCAACGCGCTGGGGGGATACCTTCAGGCTGTCAATGAGCACGGTGGAATTGGTGTTCACCGTGGGGTCGATCAACCCATTGCCCGTGGCCGCAGCCCAGAGCGTGGCGTTGTAATAGTTTTGATCGCTGTTGGTCACGCGGCTCACGCCGTGGGTCAGACTGGCCTTCCAGTCCAGGCCACGCCAGGTGCCCTCCACCCCGGTGGCCAGATTGAGCAGCGACGATTCGCGCTCGGTAATGCGCGGCCCGCCCTGCATGAAGCGACCCAGGATGTAGAGGCTGCCAAACGGATTGGAACCAGTGATGGGCACGGTGATGTCGCGATACACGCTTTGTGAAGCATCCAGCGCAGGCACCAGAAACAGGCCCGGCACCGGATGGCCCTCAAATGTATTTTCTGACCGCGCGAAGGTGGCTTCAACAAACCCGCGCACCTCGGGAGTGAGCTGCACCGTGGCCAACGCCATGCTGGAGAGGCGGTTGGCGCTGTTGTAGGCGCTGAGCACGCTGGCATTGAAGTCATAGCGGCAGATCAACCCGCCATTGCTCTGGTTCTCGGGTGGGCACGGCTTGTAGGGCACGCCCACCAGCGCGCCGGTGTTGGGGTCGATGATGTTGCCGGTGGGTGCGAGCACGCTGCGCATGTCGGCGCCGCCAAAGCGCGTGAAGTCGGCCGATTTTGAAATGTCGCGCTCACTGCGCTGGATAGGCGCCCGATTGAAGTAGTCCACCGAAAAAAGCACGTTGACGCGCTGGCTGCTGAGATCACCCAAGCCCATGGTGAACCCAGCCGACGATTCACGTCCGTCATTGCGGCTCGACTGGCCATGACTGGCGCGCAAGGCCACGCCCTGATAGTCGCGCCGCGTAATGATGTTGAACACACCCGCAATGGCGTCCGCGCCGTATATCGCCGAGCCCCCATCCTTGAGAATTTCAATGCGCTCAATGGCGGCCAGCGGAATCATGTTGACGTCCACCGTGGCGCCTTCGCCCGAGGCGTCATAGATGGCATTCACCGGCAGGCGGCGGCCGTTGAGCAGCACCAGCACATCGCTGCTGCCCAGGCCGCGCATGGAAATACGCGTGGTGCCCGAGGCCGAGGGCGAGTTGGAGAGCAGCTCGCCAAAGTCATTGAAGTCGACGGAGGGGATCGAGCGCAGCAGCTCATTCACCGTGGTGGCCCCGGTGCGTTCAATGTCTTTGCGGGTGATGATTTCGACGGGGGCGGGGCCTTCCTGCGGCACCCGGCGTATGGCCGAACCGGTGATCTCTACGCGCTCGAGCTGCTGAGGACTTTGAGGCTCCTGCACTGTCTGGGCACGGGCACCCACAACCCAGGACGCCATCACGGCGCCCCACACCACCCCTACCGTCTTGACTGCCGGCCCACGAAAAGACATGCCCCGATTCCCCGCAAATGTGTGCAACTGCCGCTGTACAACCAATTGCTGCGCAAGCCATTGCTGCACAGCCGGACGATTTTCTGGTTTGCCTAGGGCAATGGCAAACAAACGTACCCCGCGCTCACGGCGCGGCGTTGTATTTGGCTTACAGGGGATTAATCCAGTGGGCGGGCAACGTGTAGGTTGGCGGTGAGCGCAGCGAACCCCAACACGGGTGCCACATCAATGGCCGGTGTTGGGGTTCGCTGCGCTCACCGCCAACCTACAAACACGAGGCTCCAGGTGTAGCGGTTAAACAAGCGTGACACCCGCAATCTGCCGCAATGCCTCGCGGTACTTCTGCGCGGTTTTCTCAATGACCTCAGCGGGCAAATCCGGCGCGGGCGCCACTTTGTTCCAGGGCTGGGCTTCGAGCCAATCGCGCACAAACTGTTTGTCGAAGCTCGGTGGTGAGATGCCCACCTGATACTGATCGGCAGGCCAAAAGCGCGACGAGTCGGCGGTGAGCACTTCATCCATCAGACGCAATGTGCCCTGAGCGTCGAGGCCGAACTCAAATTTGGTGTCAGCAATGATCACGCCCCGCGTGGCGGCGTAGTCGGCCGCAGCGGCATACAGGGCCAAGCTCACCTCACGAATGCGCTGCGCCAGATCGGGGCCAATGCGTTGTTGCATCTGGTCAAAAGAAATGTTCTCGTCGTGCGCACCCAGCTCGGCTTTGTCGGCCGGCGTAAAGAGCGGCTGCGCGAGCTTGCCCGCCAGGGGCAGGCCCGGCGGCAGCGCAATGCCACACACCGCACCCGTAGCCCGATAGTCCTTCCAGCCCGAACCAATCAGATAACCGCGCACCACCGCTTCAACCGGGATGGGCTTGAGGCGCATGGCCACCACGGCGCGACCACGCACCTGGTCCACTTCATCGGGCGCCACCACGCTCTCGGGTGCAATGCCGGTGAGGTGGTTCGGCACCACGTGGCCGAGTTTTTCAAACCAAAAGTTAGACAGCGCATTGAGCACGCGGCCCTTGTCGGGGATGGGCTGGTTCAGCACCACGTCAAACGCGCTGAGCCGGTCGGTGGTGATGATGAGCAGTTTGTCCTCGCCCACGGCGTAGGAATCGCGCACCTTGCCGCGATAGACGAGGGGAAGCGAACGAAGAGAGGTATGCAGGAGGCCAGCCGTCATGGTGTGAGTTGCCTTGGAAAAAAGGGCGCGAGTCTAGTCATCTTTGATTCCTCCCCTTGAAGGGAAGGTTGATGTTGAGTCCCCTCCCCTTCAAGGGAGCAAACAAACCGTCAACGCAAAAACTTCGCCACCAACACCGCCACCCACGTGCCCAAACACAGCAGCAGCGCCAGCATCACTGCGGCGCTGCCCAGGTCTTTAGCGCGTTTTCCCAGGGCGTTGATTTCCAAGCTGTCGCGGTCGATGGCCGCTTCAAGCGCCGAGTTGAGCACTTCGACAATCAGCACCAGCACCACCGTGCCGATGAGCAACAACTTTTCCACCAGCGGCAACGGCAGCAACACCGCTGCGGGAATCATCACCAACCCGGCCAGGGCTTCCTGACGAAACGCGGCCTCGTGCACCCAGGCCGCGCGCAGTCCGGCCCATGAATACCCGGCCGCGTTGATCAAGCGGCGCAGGCCGGTTTTACCTTTGAGTGAATTTGACATGGGTGCAGAGTGAGTTCAGCAAACAACAAGGGCCGGAAGAATGCAAATACTTGGCGAAAACGAGCCGTCGTCGCCCCGGCGCAGGCCCTGTCTCTTGATCACATCTCGCACAGCGGCTTGCGTAGTTCCACTGCGCTCCCATTTGCGTTGCTGCGCGGTTTTGCGCAGCGCCTTTCCCTCACCCTCGGTCCCTACCCAGGAACCTGCGGTGTGGGGCCAGGTCTGAACTCCCTCCCCTTCAAGGGGAGGGCAGGGGTGGGGATGGGGT
>CAZZAD010000096.1:0-10060 GCA_964652055.1 uncultured Burkholderiaceae bacterium
CGTGAAAAATTTCGCGGTGCTCTATGCAGCGCGCCAGCGCTTCGTCACGGTGAGGGTCATTTCAGTGGCATGCGTAAAAAGTTGGCGAGCATCTTGTGGCCATGCTCAGTGGCAATCGATTCCGGATGGAACTGCATCCCTTCCACCGCCAGCGTCTTGTGGCGCAGGCCCATGATTTCGCCGTCCTCAGTCCAGGCGGTGATCTCAAGGCAGTCGGGCAATGAGGCGCGCTCCACCGCCAGCGAGTGGTAGCGCGTGGCCGTAAGAGGAGAAGGCAGCCCTGCGAACACGCCCTGTCCCGTGTGAAATACCGCGTCGGTCTTGCCATGCATCAGGCGCTGCGCCCGCACCACCTTGCCACCGAAGGCATGCCCTATGGACTGATGCCCCAGACACACGCCCAGCAGGGGCACCACACCAGCAAAGCGGTGAATCACGTCAAGCGACACGCCCGCTTCGGTGGGCGAACAGGGCCCCGGCGAGATGCAGATGCGTTCAGGCCCCAGCGCGGCGATCTCATCGCAACTGATTTCATCGTTACGCACCACCCGCACGTCTTCACCCAGCTCACCGAAGTACTGCACCAGGTTGAAGGTGAAGGAGTCGTAGTTGTCGAGCATTAAGAGCATGTCGGCAAACCTCTCAAAGGGGGCCATTTTAGGTGGCGCGATTTCACCACAAATCGCGCCACACATAATGGCGCGATTTGTGGCATATTTTCCCTCTTGTTGTGGCGCGCAAATGAAACGCATTGGCGCATATAATGGCGCGTATTTAAACAATCGCGCCACAATCCCCCCCATGGCCAAACCCGTTCCCACCAAAACGCTCGACCAGATCGCAACCCTCATGACCCAGCACCCACAAGGACTGGGGCTTGAGGCCTTGGATAAGGCTCTGCATAGCAAGGTGGCTCGGCGCACCTTGCAGCGCCACCTGGCCACTCTGGTTGCACAAGGGCGGCTCGTGGTTCAGGGCGAAGGCCGCGCGCTTAAGTACCTGTGTGCGCCATACCTGAGTGCACCCCATGTGACGCCGCAGGTGACGCAGCCCATGCACTTCGTGGCACAACCACCGACTGCGAACTATGGCGACGGCCCCGCGCTCTCAACGCAGGGCCAGCAAATACGCGCCTACATCCACCAGCCCCGGCAGCGGCGCAAGCCGGTGTCCTACAACCTGGCGTTTCTTGAAGCCTACGAACCCAATCACACCGCCTACCTGCCCCCGGCCTTGTGCGCACAACTGCAAACCCTGGGCCGCGCCAGTGTGGAACCCCACGCCGCGGCAGGCACCTTTGCGCGCGACATTCTCAATCGCCTGCTTATTGATCTTTCATGGGCCTCTTCCCACCTTGAAGGCAACACCTACAGCCGCCTGGACACCGAGCGGCTCATTGAACTGGGGCAGGCTGCCGAGGGCAAGAACGCCCTCGAAACGCAGATGATCCTTAACCACAAGGCGGCCATCGAGTTTCTGGTGGGCGACCCTCACGTGGCCGTGAACACTGACACAGTGATCGCACTGCATGCACTGTTGTCCGACGGTCTGTTGCACGACGCCACCGCCGGCGGCCGTGTGCGCCGACGCGCGGTGGAAATCAGCGGCAGCGTTTATCGGCCCTTGGCCCTACCCCAACAACTGGAAGAACTGTTGGGCATCGCGATGCAGATGGCCGCGGAAATTGCCGACCCGTTCGAGCAGGCGTTTTTCCTTATGGTGCATCTGCCCTACCTGCAACCCTTTGAAGATGTGAACAAGCGCGTGTCGCGACTGGCCGCCAACATTCCGTTTGTCCAGCACAACCTCAGCCCACTGTCGTTCATTGATGTGCCCACGCAAAGTTATATCGACGGCATGTTGGGCGTCTATGAGCTCACGCGCATTGAGTTGCTGCGCGACGTCTTCGTGTGGGCCTATGCACGCTCGTGCCAGCAGTACGTGGCCGTGCATCAAGAACTGGTGCCGCCCGACACGTTCCGCCTGCGTTACCGCGCCCAACTGGGCACGGCCATCAAAACCCTGGTGCAGCAGCGCCTGCCATTGAAAGACACGGCGCTCAAGCGCGTCACGCCAGCCACCGTGGCGCCGGCCGACCGCGCGCGCTTTGTCGAACTGCTGCGCACCGAGTTCGACAGCCTGCATGCGGGCAACGCCATCCGCTTTGGTGTGCGACCGCTGGAGCTTTCAGCCTGGCAAGCTAAATACCAGCGCAAGCCATAGAGTTATGTTCCTCAAACTCATCCTCAACCTGACCGGGTCTGCGCCCACATATTTAATCCTGGAGTCCGCCGATGAAAAATCTGCCCACTGAATTTGAAGGTCATGCCATCCGTCGCGTGTACGACGAAGCCACCGAAACCTGGTGGTTCTCGATTATTGACGTGGTACAGGTCTTGACCGGCAGCAACAACGCCAATCGCTATTGGTCGGATTTGAAGCGCAAGTTGGCCCAAGAGGCAGGGGCCAATCAACCTTACGAGGATTTCGTAAGGTTGAAATTAAGGGCGCCTGACGGCAAGCAACGCGACACCGACTGCGCCAAAGCAGTCACCTTGCTACGCATCGTGCAAAGCATCCCCAGCCCAAAGGCCGAACCCATCAAGCTGTGGCTGGCCAAGGTCGGTTACGAGCGCATGCAGGAAATGGCCGACCCCGCCCTATCCCTCGACCGCGCGCGCCAGACATGGCAGCGGCATGGGCGCAGCGAAAAATGGATTCAGCAGCGCATGACAGGGCAGGAAACGCGCAACAAGCTCACCGACTACTGGCGCAATCACGACATCAAAGAGGGTGAGGAATTCGCCATCCTGACGAACCTCATTCATCAGGAGTGGTCCGGCGTAAGCGTCCAAAACCACAAGAAGATGAAGGGGCTGAAGAGCCACAACCTGCGTGACCACATGAGCGAAGCGGAACTGATTTTCACCGCGCTGGCCGAGTTGTCCACCCGACAAATTGCCGAGAACACACAAGCCACGGGACTGCCGGCCAACAAAACCGCAGCGCAGGTGGGCGGGGGCATTGCGCGGGGGGGCAAGGTTGCAACTGGAAGCGCAAACCGGTCGACGCGTGGTCTCGGGCGAGAACTACCTGGCGCCACCCAATAAAGAAAGCATTGAAATCGCCGCGTAAAGCATGAGCGTGGCGCACCGAAACAGGCCTATGGCGCAGCATACAAAGCATCCGCGCAAGCACCACTGAGTTTCAAAAATTCGCCGCCCCGCTTCAAGGACGCAATAAAAGCAGCGCCATCAAGGCGAATTGGAATGCCCCGCGGGCTCATGCTCCAGGCCCAGCTGATCCCAGAGGAACTGATAGGAAATCTCGCGCCGCCCTTGTCGTTTGGCTTGTTGCGCCTCACCGTCTTCATAGCTGCGCAGTAAACCCTTCACGCGCTCCAACCCTGCGGCAGTTCGTATGGCTTGCCGCGGCGACTTGCCGTCGAGCGCGGGGATGGGCTCATCGGCCCAGTTGGCGTAACTGCGCCGGATGACATCGGCGATGGCATCGGCCAGCAAATCGGGCTGAAGACCTGTTGATGGGCTTAAACCACCGGCCGCTGCCAACCCGGGCCCATCGTTCGACACCCCACCGCGCTTCACCAACAGCTCGCGCGGATCAACCACGTCCCGCGTCCGAAAAGTAGCCGCGGCACCCACCAGCGCATCAAACCACTCACGGCCACGCTCGGCCAAGCCCACGGTCGAATAGCTCACCGTCGCACTTTTGCCGTCAGCACCTGCAGCAATAAGGGCCAAGGGACGAATGGCGCCATCTTCGTATTCACGCGTCCGCTCCCAGCCATTTTCGCGCTGACCCGTGACATCGGGCTGCAACGCCAGTGCGCCACTCAATGCCAGCCAGTCATGGACGTCATAGTGGTCTTTCACAAACATGAGCGGCTCGCCGGTGGCTTGGTGCACCAGGTTGGGCACCGGCTCTGGCAGTACAAACTGCGCCAGCCATTGCTCAAAAATTGTCAACCCTTGCTCAAAAGCCAGGTCCTCTGCATACCCGCCGATGGGGTTTTGAACCTGTCGGCGCAGCAGGTCTATCACGGCGCTCTTGGTTAAAGGCGCGAACACATGCAGCGCCCCAGAGAAAACATGCTTTCCGTCCACCTTGAGCACGCGCGCACCCAGCGTCATGCCCACTCGCATGCCCCGGCTTCCCATGCGCTCATGAACTACAAGGGGAAGTTGCTCAGCATCAAGTACATCGCACACAGTGACGCTCTGATCAGGAATCACCTGCGTCACGTCATAGAGACGTAGGGACGTGTGCGCCATCTGCTGCAACCAGTCACGTTGCCCTGCACTCAGAACCAAATCCGGGGCCGAGAGCAGCACCTCACTCACACGTCGATACTCTCCCCTGATTCTCATGTCGCCTTCGGCCAACATCCATTCAATCAAGTTGATTTGGATGTGCTCCAGAACCGATACATCCAAGCCCGCCTTCGCCTCGTCGATCAGCTCATCGTCATCGGTATCAAGCACTTCGGCCAACGTTTCATCAAAGAACTCGCGCAGCGCCTCAGCAATGGATTTCCGGTGACGCAGCTCGAGCCACGCTAGCGCGCGCTCGACAGCGCCTTCGTGCGACGAGACCGGATCCTTCCGATCCACCGTCACGCTCGCCCCACAGCAGTGTTTGAATTTTTTCCCGCTGCCGCAATGGCAAGGATCATTACGGCCCACTTTATTTGCACTCATGCCTCAATTCTTTCAGGTTGACTACTGCTTGATGAAAAACATTCAGTGTTGTCACTCACCCTCAAACCCATCCTCCACCTGCTCGGCCGCGCGCAGCACGGCGCGGGCTTTGGCTTCGGTTTCTTGCCACTCCAGCTCGGGCACCGAGTCGGCCACGATGCCGGCGGCGGCTTGGGCGTAGAGGACGTTGCTCTTGATGACGCCCGTGCGGATGGCAATGGCCAGGTCCATGTCGCCCGCAAACGAGAGGTAACCCACGGCGCCGCCGTAGATGCCGCGCTTGATGGGTTCGAGCTCATCAATGATTTGCATGGCGCGCACTTTGGGGGCGCCGGTGAGCGTGCCGGCGGGGAAGGTAGCGCGCAGGACGTCGAAGTTGGTGAGGTCGGGCTTGAGCTTGCCTTCGACGTGGCTCACCAGGTGCTGCACGTGGGAGTAGCGCTCGACCACCATTTGATCGGTGACTTTGACGGAGCCCGTTTGCGCAATGCGGCCCACGTCGTTGCGCGCCAGGTCAATGAGCATCAGATGCTCGGCGCACTCTTTGGGGTCGGCTTTGAGCTCTTCAGCCAGGCGTGCGTCTTCTTCGGGGTTGGCGCCGCGCTTGCGCGTGCCGGCAATGGGGCGGATGACGACGTTGCGCCCGCCTTCGATGGCTTCGCTGCGCACGAGAATTTCTGGGCTGGCGCCCACCACATGCACGTCGTCTTTATCACCCTTGTCACCCGCGCCCGCCAGCCAGTAGTAATACATGTAGGGCGAGGGGTTGAGGGTGCGCAGCGCGCGGTACAGCGACAGAGGTGAATCGGCATACGCCTTGCTGATGCGCTGGCCGATCTGCACCTGCATGACGTCGCCCGCGGCGATGTATTCCTTGACGCGGCCCACAGCGGCGAGGTAATCGGTTTTGGAGAACTCGCGCACCTCGGGGCGGCGCACGCTGGCGCGGGTGTGTGGCGGCTCGATGTGGCGTGCGAGCTTGGCGCGCAGTTCGCGCAGGCGTTCGCGCGCGCGGGCGTAACCCTCGGGGTGCGTGCCGTCGCCGTAGACGATGAGATAGGTGCGGCCGGTAAGGTTGTCGATGACGGCCAGCTCTTCGGTGAGCAGCAGGTGGATGTCGGGCAGATTCAGGTCATCGGGCTTTTGCGTGGCGCCGAGTTTGCCGGGCTCGATCAGGCGCACGGTGTCGTAGCCGAAGTAGCCGGTCAGTCCGCCGCAAAAGCGCGGCAGGCCCGGTCGAACCGCGGTCTTGAAGCGCACCAGATAGTTTTCGATGAACGCGAGCGGATCGCCGCGGTCTTCTTCCGCCACTTTGCCGTCGGTGAGCACTTGGGTCAGGTGCTGGCCAGGCGCGCCGATGCGCACGCGCACGGCGGTGCGCGCGGGCAATCCAATAAACGAGTAGCGACCAAACCGCTCACCGCCCACCACGGACTCGAGCAAATAGGAATTGGGTTTGTGTGCCAGCTTCAGATACACCGACAGCGGCGTATCCAGATCAGAAAAGGTTTCCGCAATCAGTGCGATGCGGTTGTAGCCCTGGCGCGCAAGCGCTTGGAATTCGAGTTCGGTCATGGTCGTTCCTGTAGAGCCTTTACTGCAAGCGGCAGGTTGGCATACACGCCCCAGACGCCGGGAGCATCCCGCAGCGCGCTGGCGGATTGGCCTTCGTTATAGCCGGTCTCCACCAATAGGCAGGGGCAACCGGCGCGGGCGGCGGCCTGTGCGTCGTTGACCGAATCGCCCAGCATGACGCACTGGCTCACCGGTACGTTCAGTTGGCGGCACGCCTCAAGCAATTGCGCGGGGTGCGGTTTTTTCTCGGGCACGTCGTCACCCGCCACCACCACATCAAAAGCCGCAGCCAGGTCCACACGCTCGAGCAGCGGCAGCGTGAACTCGCGCGGTTTGTTGGTGACGCAGGCCAGTCGCAAGCCGTCATCGCGCAAACGTTGAAGCGCAGCGGGCACGCCTTCAAACACGGTGGCGTGCACTCCATTGACCTGGTGGTAGTGCCGAAAAAACGCCGCGCGCCCCTGGGCAAAAAGCGCGGCATCGGCCTGCTGCGCCATGTCATCAGTCAGCACCCGCTGCACCAGCGAGTCCACGCCCTTGCCCACAAACGCCGCAATGCGCGCCAGGGACAAAGGGGGCAGCCCCAGATCACGGCGCATGCCATTGGCCGCCTGCGCCAGATCGGGCACCGTATCCATGAGGGTGCCGTCCAGATCGATCAGTGCAGCGGCCAGCCGGAGGGTCGTCTTGTCGCGATGTTGTTCAGCCAAGGGCTGAGATGAGTCAGGTCTGGCCAATGTCACAAAGAACGCTCCGCCCACACCATTGTCGTCTCCCCGGCGCAGGCCGGGGCCCAATTACCAAACGCCCCAAATTGGGCCCCGGCCTGCGCCGGGGAGACGACGTAGCTGCAATGCATTTGAGGTTGCGCCGAATCTGAACGACATTGCGTCTTACTGCGCATCGCCGCCAGACCCCGCCGCAATTTCCTGCCTCATGCGCGCAATGGTGCCGGCGTAGTCGCCGCTGCCAAAGATGGCGCTGCCTGCCACAAAGGTGTCGGCGCCCGCGGCGGCGATGGAACGGATGTTGTTGACGTTGACGCCGCCATCCACCTCAAGCAACACCCGTCGCCCATTGTCTTGTTCATACACATCCAGACGCGCGCGCGCCGCATGCAGTTTGGTCAGCGTGGAGGGAATAAACACTTGTCCGCCAAAGCCCGGGTTCACGCTCATGAGCAGCACCAGGTCGATTTTGTCCATGACGTGGTCCATCCAGTCCAGCGGCGTAGCGGGGTTGAACACCAGCCCGGCCTGGCAGCCCGCATCGCGGATCAGGCCCAGCGTGCGGTCTACATGGCGCGAAGCCTCGGGGTGAAACGTGATGATGTTGGCGCCAGCCTTGGCGAAGAGCGGCACCAGGGCATCCACGGGTTCGACCATCAAATGCACATCGATGGGCCCACGCACATGGGGGCGAATAGCTTCACACACCAAGGGCCCCACGGTGAGATTGGGCACGTAGTGGTTATCCATCACATCAAAGTGAATCCAGTCGGCGCCGGCGGCCTCCACCGCGCGCACCTCATCACCCAGACGCGCGAAGTCAGCCGACAAAATGCTGGGGGCGATGCGACAATCCGCGGCCATATTCAATTCCTTCGCGCTCTTGGGGCCGCGCAGTTTAAGAGACGCTCCGGTCCCCACCCACATTGGCTCTCACCATGTCCAACCCGCAATTCACCGTCACGATTGTTCCGCGTTACCTGGCGGCGCAGTCCAACCCCGATGAAGATCAGTATCTGTTTGCCTACACCGTCACCCTGCGCAATACGGGCGACATCGCGGCCAAGCTGATTTCACGTCACTGGATCATCACCGACGGCAACCAGCGCGCGGAAGAAGTGCGCGGCCCCGGCGTCGTGGGTGAGCAACCCGTGCTGCAGCCCGGGCAGTCGTTTGAGTACACCAGTCGCTGCCCTCTGCCCACGCCCGTGGGCACCATGCGCGGCGCCTATCACTGCGTGGCGCAAGACGGCACTGAGTTCGTCGTGCACATTGATGAATTCGTGCTGGCCACGCCGCATGTGCTGCACTGAATTCAGCACATTGCATCATTGATCGCTGCGCTCAACATCCGGGCGTGTTGATGCAGGTGGTGGCGCTTCAGGCTCCTTGGGGCGGTAAAACATCGTCCACCACACAATGAACACCGCCAGCCCCAGCGCCAGCAACATTTCAACCAGGATTAACCACATGACGTTCCTTTTTGTTGGCTCCAATCTCAGCCGCACCAGTATCCATCACCGCCCCATCAAGACGTTGTTGCCGCGCGCGGTGCTGACGCTAGCAACCAGCGCGCTGCTTATGGCCGGGTGCGCCGAACTCACGCCCCCTACGGATATATCAACATCACCACAACCGCAGATCACCACACCGCTGCCAACACCTGTCCCCTCATTTACGTCATCACCCACGCCCTCACCTACACCTGCTCCCTCACCTGCACCCACACCCCAGCCCACACCCCGCCTGCCCAGCATCGGGTTGCCACCGCTAGTTGAGCGCCCGGCACCGGTGTCTGCGCGCTTCGAACAAGGCGACTTCACCCGACTACCCGCCATGACCGAGGCCGACCTCATCGGCGCCTGGGCGGCATGGATTAATTCGTGCAATACCTTGCCCACCAGCGCGCGCACTCGGTCCGTGCCCTGGGGCCCGGTTTGCGAGGCGGCCAACCTGGTTGATCCACGCAGCATCAGAGCCATACGCGCTTATTGGGTGACTCATTTCAATGTCTGGCTCATCCATCCACTCGATGCCGCAGGCACAGTGCAACGCGGCCGGCTGACGGGTTATTACGAACCCGAACTCATCGGCAGTCGTCAGCGGGGGGGTGCATTTACGGTTCCTTTGACGCGGCCACCCGCGGACCTGCTCACCATCGACTTGAGTGCTGCGATGCCCGAACTTGCCGGCCAGCGTCTACGCGGTCGGCTGGCGGAAGACGCAGACAGCAAACGCCGTCAAGTGGTGCCGTACTGGACCCGGGCCGAACTGCAGCAGGGCGGGCGTCTGAACGGCCTGGAACTGGCGTGGGTCAACAACCCCATCGAAGCCTTTTTTCTACAAGTACAAGGCTCAGGCCGCGTGAAACTGGCCGACGGGCCCAACAAGGATCGCGTCGTGCGCCTGGGCTACGCCGACACCAATGGCCACCCCTACCGATCCATCGGCCGCTGGCTGGTTGAGCAAGGCGAAATGCTGCCCGAGCAAGCCTCCATGCAAGGCATACAGGAATGGGCCCGCACCAACCCCAAGCGGCTGAACGAACTGCTCAACCAGAACCCCAGTTACGTGTTCTTCCGCGAGCTCCCGCTGGGCGACCCCAACGCGGGCCCGGTGGGCTCACTGAACATTGCCTTGACCGCCGGGTTCTCTGCAGCGGTGGATCCCGCCTACACCCCACTGGGCACACCCATCGTGATCTCCAGCACCCACCCCGAAACCCGCGCCCCCCTCAAACGTTTGGTGTTTGCGCAGGACACCGGGTCGGCCATCCGCGGCCCGGCGCGTGTGGATTTGTTCTGGGGCACCGGCCGCGCCGCCGGAGAACTGGCAGGCCGCAGCCGCGACGAGGTCACGGTGTGGATGTTCTTGCCCAAGGGCGTGAACCCGGCGACGCTCTTAGCACCTGCGCGCTGATTGGGCTAGAAAGTTTGAAAAGTCACTCTGGCAAGTACACACGTCGCCCCGGCGCAGGCCCTGTTTCTTGATCACATCTTGGTCCGAGTTCAGTGTGGTGTTTGTCCCCTCCCCTTCAAG
>CAZZAD010000097.1:0-9989 GCA_964652055.1 uncultured Burkholderiaceae bacterium
TGTTCTTCTGTATTGGCGTGATGTACGACCGCGTGCACAGTCGCAACATTGCCGACTACGGCGGCGTGGTCAACACCATGCCCAAGTTTGCCGCTTTCATGATGCTGTTTGCCATGGCCAACTGCGGCCTGCCCGCCACCAGCGGTTTTGTGGGCGAGTTCATGGTCATCCTGGGCGCCGTGCAGTACCACTTTGTGATTGGCTTGCTGGCAGCCACCACGCTCATCCTGGGCGCGGCCTACTCGCTGTGGATGTACAAGCGCGTCATCTTTGGAGAAGTCACGAACAAACACGTGGCCGAACTCACCGACGTGAACCCACGCGAGTTCACCATCCTCGCGTTGCTGGCCGCTGCCGTGCTGTGGATGGGCCTGTACCCCAAGCCCGTCACGGATGTGATGCAACAGTCTGTGGCGCAACTGCTGGAACACGTGGGCCAGTCCAAGTTGCCGCGTGCGTCGGATGCCGCCAACCTCAGCGCCGTGCCCGCAATTCAACGATGAACACCATGAACCTCTTCGCCGCTGCTCCCGAAATCCTGTTGCTCGTCCTGGCGCTTGCCGTTCTGGCCATCGACCTGTTCATCTCTGACGCCCGCCGCAACATCACCTATGCGTTGACACTGGCCAGCATCACGGCCACGGCCGTGGTGAGCTGGTGGTTTCTGGATAACGACGTGGTGCAGTACGCCTTTGGCGGGCTCTATGTCACTGACCCCATGGCCAACATCCTCAAAATGTTTGCCTGCCTGTCGGTCGCGTTGATGCTGGTCTACGCGCAGGGTTATGCGCGGGATCGCGCGTTGTGGAAGGGTGAGCTGTTTTCGCTCTCGCTCTTTGTGCTGCTGGGCATTCTGGTGATGATCTCGGCCAACAACCTGCTGGTGATTTATCTGGGGCTGGAGCTGCAGGCGTTGGCGCTGTACTCGCTGGTGGCCTTGCGCCGCGACGATGCGCGCGCGACTGAAGCGGCCATGAAGTACTTCGTGCTGGGCGCGCTGGCCTCCGGCTTTTTGCTCTACGGTATGTCCATGCTTTATGGCGCCACTGGCACGTTGGATATCAATGCGCTGGCGCGGAACATCGTGATTGGCAATTTTGTGAATCGCGGCGCGTTGGTGCTGGGGCTGGTGTTCATCGTGGCGGGCCTGGCCTTCAAATTTGGCGCCGTGCCGTTTCATATGTGGGTGCCTGACGTGTATCACGGCGCACCCACGCCCATCGCCGTGCTCATTGGCTCGGCCCCCAAGCTGGCCGTGTTCGCCATTGCATTCCGTCTGCTGGTGGAGGGCCTGCTGCCTCTGGCGGTGGACTGGCAAAAAATGTTGATCCTGCTGGCCGTGGCGTCGCTGGCGCTGGGCAATCTGGCGGCCATTGCGCAGAGCAATCTCAAACGCATGCTGGCGTATTCAACGATTGCGCAGATGGGCTTTGTGCTGCTGGCCCTGCTGGCTGGGGGCAAGGATGGCGCATCGGCCACCGCCGCCAGTGCCTATAGCGCCGCACTGTTTTATGTGATTACCTACGCCCTGACCACGCTGGGCACTTTCGGCGTGATGCTGTTGCTGGCGCGCGAGGGTTTTGAGTGTGAAGACATTGCCGACCTCAAGGGTCTGAACAAACGCAGCCCCTGGTATGCCTTTGTCATGCTGGTGCTGATGTTTTCTCTGGCGGGCATTCCACCCACAGTGGGCTTCTTTGCCAAGCTCTCGGTACTGCAGGCGTTGATGGGTGAGGGCAATCACCTCGTATGGCTGGCGGTGGTGGCGGTGCTCTTCTCGCTGGTGGGGGCCTATTACTACCTGCGCATCGTCAAGACCATGTACTTCGATGATCCGGCCGAAGCGGACCGTGGTCGGGCCATTGTGGCCACACAGGACATGCGAATTGCCTTGTCGGTCAATGGTGTGGCGGTGCTGGCGCTGGGCATTTTTCCGCAGCAACTGCTGGATCTGTGCACGCGCGCCATGGTTGTGGTGCTGGGCGGATAAGTTCTCATCACCATGTCGGGTGATCCGGTGCCCGGATGTTTCATCAAGGACGCGGGAATTGCGCGGATGCCTGCGGGATGCAGGTTGGCCGAGTGGGGCGCAGTCGAATGCCCGTAGGCATTCGCGAGCACATGAGGCCAAGATGCGCCCGCAGGCGCCGCGCAAGCCCGCGTAGCCCCGACGATCCAATCTGGTTTCTGGTTTGAGCCATGAAAGTCAATGTTCTGTGAGTGAAATGGTTCATCAACGGGGGCGACCTGATGAAAGATCCGGGCCTAGAAGAAATCACGCTTGAATCGACGTTGGCCTATGACGGTGCGTTCTTGCGTCTGTATCGGGACACCATCAAGGCGCCCGATGGCCACATTGGGGTGCGGGAATATCTAAAGCATCCCGGTGCGGTGATGATCGTGCCGCTGTTTGCTGACGCCATGGTGCTGCTAGAGCGCCAATACCGTCACCCGCTAGGCCGCAGCTTTATCGAGTTTCCTGCAGGCAAGGTGGACCCGGGTGAATCCCTGCTGGCCTGCGCACAACGCGAGTTACGCGAAGAAACCGGGTACACCGCAAAAGAGTGGACGCACCTGGGTGGCTTTCACAATGCCATTGGTTATTGCGACGAGAAGATTGAAGTCTTTCTAGCGCGCGATTTGGTGCGGGCGGGTGAGGCGCATACCGATGCGGGTGAAGTGCTCGAAGTGTTCAGCGCGCCATGGACCGAGCTTCTGGACTGGACACGCACGGGCCGCGTGACCGACGTCAAGACCATCATCGGCGTCCAGTGGCTACGCGACTGGCTGCAATCAAACTGCACGCCCGCCGCAGATCACATCCCCGAATAATTCGGCCCACCGCCGCCCTCAGGCACCACCCAGATGATGTTCTGGGTGGGATCCTTAATGTCGCAGGTTTTGCAGTGCAGGCAGTTCTGCGCATTGATTTGCAGACTGTCGGCGCCGTGATCGTCCTTCACAAATTCATACACCCCTGCTGGGCAGTAGCGGGTCTCGGGGGCGTCAAACTTGGCCAAATTGACCCAGACGGGCAGTGAATCTTCTTTGAGGGTGAGGTGGGCGGGCTGGTTTTCTGCGTGATTGGTGTTGGAGACAAACACCGATGAGAGCCGGTCAAAGCTGATCTTTCCATCGGGCTTGGGGTAGGCGATTGGTTTGCATTTAGCAGCGGGTTTGAGCTTGGTGTGATCGGCCTGGGTGCGTCGCAGTTCTGGCATACGACCACGAAACACCAGCTGGTCCAGACCAAAGAGCAACGTGCCGCTGAGCAGCCCCAGATCCATCAGCGGTTTGAAGTTGCGGGTTTGATTGAGCTCTTCACGCAGCCAGCTGGCTTCAAACGCCTCTTGATAGGCCATCAGATCGTCATGACTGCGGCCTGTGGCCAGCGCGTCAAAGGCGGCGTCTGCGGCCATCATCCCGGATTTGATGGCGGCGTGTGAGCCCTTGATGCGTGCCGCGTTAAGAAACCCGGCCTCACAACCCAGCATGGCGGCGCCCGGCACCACCAGGCGGGGCAGAGACGCCAGCCCACCTGCGGTAATCGAACGAGCGCCATAGGACAGGCGTTTGCCGCCCTCAAGAAATTTGCGTATGGCCGGGTGCGTTTTAAAGCGCTGGAATTCTTCAAAGGGCGACAGATAGGGATTGGAGTACCCCAGGCCCACCACATACCCCACGGCCACCTTGTTGTCGTGCAGGTGGTAGAGAAACCCGCCGCCGTAGGTGGAACGGTCCAGCGGCCAGCCTGCTGCGTGTATCACCAGCCCCGGCCGATGCAAGCTGGGGTCAATCTCCCAAAGTTCTTTCAGGCCCAGGCCGTAGGTTTGCGGATCGCGCTCGGTGTCCAGAGCAAAACCTTCAATCAGCAATTTGCCCAGATGACCACGTGAGCCTTCAGCAAATAGTGTGTACATGCCATGCAGTTCGACGCCGGGCTGAAACTGATCGGTGGGTTGGCCGTCTCGGCCGATACCCATGTCACCCGTAGCCACGCCGGACACACTGCCTTGGTCGTCATAAAGAATTTCGGCCGCGGCAAAGCCCGGAAAAATTTCTACGCCCAGCGCCTCGGCTTGCTGCCCGAGCCACTGCACGAGTTCACCCAGACTGATGACGTAGTTGCCGTGATTCACAAAGCACGAGGGCAAGGCATAGTTGGGCACCTGGAACGAAAGGCGGCGTGTCAAGAACAAAAAACGGTCTTCGATTACGGGCGTGCGCAACGGCGCGCCGCGCGCTTTCCAGTCCGGAAAAAGTTCGGTCAGCGCGCGCGGGTCCATCACTGCACCCGATAGCGTGTGAGCGCCCAGGGCCGCGCCCTTTTCCAGCACACACACGCTGACCTCTGTTCCCGCCGTCGCCGCGCGCTGTTTGATACGGATGGCCGCAGCCAGTCCTGCGGGTCCGCCGCCAACGATGACCACGTCGTAATCCATTACTTCCCGTTCAACGTTTTCCATAGCTATTTCCTCTCGTGCGCGGAATGTAATGCAAGGTAGGATGGCCGCTCGAATGACGGTTGCTTACTTAGGGGAGGCGTCATGCCGTTTCACGTCAATCTGAAAGAGAAAGTTGCCTTGGTTACTGGCGCCTCCGGAGGGCTGGGCGCGCGTTTTGCCAGGGTGTTGGCCGCCCGTGGCGCCAACGTGGTACTGGCAGCCCGACAGGTAGATCGGCTCAAAGAGTTGCGCGCGGAAATTGAAGCGGCTGGTTGCGCTGCGCATGTCACTGTGTTGGATGTGACCGACACAGATTCGATTCGTGCGGCTATTGATGAGGCCGAAGGGCATGCGGGACAGATCGATATTCTGGTGAACAACGCGGGTGTGTCCGCCACGCAGCGGCTCACCGAAGTCTCTGTGACCGACTACGACCACGTGATGAATGTCAACGTCAAGGGCGCGTTCTTCGTGGCACAGGAAGTGGGGCGGCGCATGATTGCGCACGCGCACAACAACGCCGGTTTTCGTGGCCGCATCATCAACATTGCTTCGGCCGCGGGGCTGCGCAGCGCCTCCAAGCTGGGTCTGTACAGCATGAGCAAGGCGGCTGTGATCCAGATGACCAAGGCACAGGCGCTGGAGTGGGGGCGTTATCAGATCAATGTGAATGCCATCTGTCCGGGCTACATCCGCACGGCAATGAATGAAGAACAGTGGGAGACCGAAGCAGGTCAGAAGCTGCTGCAGATGTTGCCGCGCAAGCGACTAGGACATCCCTCGGATCTGGATGGATTGTTGTTGTTGCTGGCCTCGGATGAGTCGCACTTTATTAACGGTGCGGTGATCACGGCCGATGATGGCGTCAGCGTGGCATGAATCCAAAAGAGGCGGTTTTTGATGTTCCACTGCGCTGGGGCGATATGGATGCCATGGGGCACCTGAATAACGTGGTGTATTTCCGCCTTATGGAAGAGGCCCGCGTGCAGTGGCTGGCGGGTGTGGGATGTGCGGCACTGCCCAAAGATGAGGCGCCCATCCTGGCGCATGTGGAATGCGATTTTGTTCGCGCGATGACTTACCCGGCGGTAGCGCGCGTTGTACAGCGCATTACGCGAGTGGGACAAACCAGCGTGGAATTTTCTACGGTGATTGAAGCTGTGAATGAACCGGGTGTGACCTATGCCAAGGGGCGCGCCGTCGTGGTCTGGTACGACTACACCCATAGCCAGTCCAAACCGTGGCCCGAATCGGTGCGCGCATTGATTGCATAATCGCGCACCTCTTTCGCAAGGTGAACGCATGAACAAGGTCTTTGCATCCGCACACGCGGCGCTGGTTGACGTGGTTCGAGATGGTCAGATGATTGCTGTAGGTGGCTTTGGACTGTGCGGCATTCCTGAACAACTCATTGAGGCGCTGCGTGATTCGGGTGCAAAAAATCTGACGTGCGTCAGCAATAACGCGGGGGTCGATGGCTTTGGCCTGGGCCTGCTGCTGGCCACACGGCAGATCAAAAAAATGATTTCGTCGTACGTGGGCGAGAACAAGGAGTTCGAGCGCCAGTTTCTGTCTGGTGAGCTGGAACTTGAATTCACCCCGCAAGGCACGCTGGCTGAACGCATGCGCGCAGGCGGTGCGGGCATACCCGCCTTCTTCACGCGCACGGGGGCGGGCACCGTCATTGCCGAAGGCAAACCCGTGCAGTCTTTTGATGGCGTGTGGGGCGGCAAGGACTATGTGATGGAGCGCTCCATCCGTACGGACGTGTCACTGGTCAAAGCCTGGAAGGCCGATGCGCAGGGCAACCTCGTGTATCGCAAAACCGCGCGCAACTTCAATCCGCTGGTGGCCATGTGCGGCAAAGTGACCATTGCCGAAGTGGAAGAAATTGTTCCCGTGGGCACGCTCGATCCCGACCACATTCACACCCCCGGCATCTTCGTGCAGCGCGTGGTGCTCAATGCCACCCCCGAAAAACGTATCGAGCAGCGCACTGTGCGCGCCACCCAATAAAGGAGCTGGCATGGCCTGGACCCGAGAAGACATGGCCGCACGCGCGGCAAAAGAATTGCAGGACGGTTTCTACGTCAATCTGGGCATCGGCTTGCCCACCCTGGTGGCCAACTTCATCCCCAAGGGCATGAATGTGATGCTGCAATCGGAAAACGGTTTGTTGGGTATTGGTCCCTTCCCCACCGAAGCGGAGATTGATCCTGACCTCATCAACGCGGGAAAGCAGTTGGTCACAGCTTTGCCCGGATCAAGTTTTTTCTCCAGCGCGGATTCATTCGCCATGATTCGCGGCGGGCACATCAATCTGGCCATCCTGGGCGCCATGCAGGTAAGCGAGAAGGGTGATCTGGCCAACTGGATGATTCCCGGCAAGCTCGTCAAAGGCATGGGCGGTGCGATGGATCTGGTCTCGGGCGTGGGGCGCGTGATTGTGTTGATGGAACACTGCGCCAAGAACGGCGAACACAAAATTTTGCAAAACTGCACCTTGCCACTGACGGGCAAGAGCGTGGTCAATCGCATCATCAGCGACCTGGGTGTGTTTGATGTGTTGCCCGAGGGATTGAAAGCGGTGGAGCTGGCACCCGGTGTGCAGTCCGAAGAAATTCGTATCAAGACGGGCTGCCATGTGCATCTGTCGCACTTGACCTGATGAGCCCGTCCCACGCGCACCCACACGCGCATACACACTCCCACGACCATCTGCACGCCCACGGGCACGGCGACAGTAAACACAGTCACGACGCACGCGCTGTGGGTGGCCGAGTACTGCTCGGCGCGGTGTTGCTCACGGGCGGATTCGCTCTTGTTGAGCTGATCGGCGGTCTGTGGTCAGGCTCACTGGCGCTGCTGGCTGATGCCGGCCATATGGCCACCGACACCGCGGCGCTGCTCTTTGCGCTGGCCGCCAATGTCATCGCGCGTCGGCCTGCTTCCAACCGGCACTCGTATGGCCTGGCGCGCTTTGAAATCATTGCCGCCTTTGTCAACGCGCTGGCCATGTTGGCGGTGGTGGCCTGGTTGTTCATCGAAGCCATCCATCGCATTGCGCAGCCTGTGGCGGTGCATGGCGGCTCGGTGTTCTGGATTGCCAGTCTTGGGTTGATGGTCAACGTGCTCGTGGCCTGGCTGTTGTCGCGCGACAGTGAAAACGTCAACACACGCGCGGCTTTGTTGCATGTGCTCGGTGATGTGCTGGGTTCTGTTGCGGCCATTGTGGCGGGCATCGTGATTTATTTCGGCGGCCCCACGATCACCGATCCGCTGCTCTCCATGCTGGTGGGTGGCCTGATTCTTCGCTCCACACTGGCGGTGTTGCGTCAGACCACGCATGTGCTGCTCGACAGCGTGCCCGAGGGTGTGGACTACGCCCGTGTGGGCCGGGCGTTGGCGTCCATTGATGGCATCGTGTCGGTGCATGACCTGCACGTGTGGTCGCTGGTGCCCGGGCGCGGCGCCTTGTCGGCTCACGTGCTGGTGTCGGACATTGAGCTGTGGCCCATCATCCTGCACCGCGCGCGCCACCAGTTGCAGCGCGATTTCGGCATTGACCACATCACGCTGCAACCCGAATGGTTGCGCGATCAGGGCGAGGGCCAGTCCACGGTGATCCGCATCAAGTCTGCGTCTTGATGATCCACAGCACTGCCATCAGCACAGGCTGGTGCAGCAAGTAGATCGTCAGCGGCCATAGCCCCATCAGGCGCAACAGACGCGGAGGGCGCTGATTGAGTATGTTCAACGGCGGTGCAATACGCCAGCGGCGCGTTTTCCATAGTGACGCCAGCCCCGCGCCGATCCACACCACCCCCATCCACGGAATCAGTGGCACAAAGTCTTCGGTGCGTGGTTTCTGCGTGGCAAAGCCAACGATGTTCCAGCCGGGTGGAGTAAAAAATTCAAAACGCAGCAGCATGCCCGCAGTGACCGTGGCTGCGCCCAACGCAATGAGCCAGGGCCCCAGGCGCAGCAAAGGTGGGGTCAGCAGCAGTGCAACCGCCACAAAATGCAGGATGCCAAAGTAAATAAAGCGCTCACCAAAGAGCAGCGCGCTGCCGGCCGAGACCAACGCTGCGGCGGCGGCAACCTGGAGCCAGCGTTTCCAGAAGTCGGCGCGGGCCGGTTTGAATTCGGCGCGCAGCACCAAGCTCATACCCACCAGCAAAAGAAACTGAGTCACGATGGCCGCACGCCAATGAATCCAGGGCGTATCGCGGCTCATCGCGAGACTGAACCAGCGGAAATAATTCAGATCCCAGATGAAATGGAAAACCACCATCTGCGCAACAGCTAGGCCGCGCAATACATCGATTAAAACAAGCCGCGCCGATGGGCCGGGTTGTCGGGCAACTTGAGTAATCAAGGGGGACGGTTAGGCAGTGAATCGGAGCTATTTTCCAGTGAAAAAGTGCACGCGCATGCTACGCTGAAAAAAGGTTTTTTAACTGTCACCTCTTATATTCTGGTCCCGAATGGCCGATACGCTTGAATCGCTGGGCAGGGTTTTTGACCTGTTGCCCGATGCCGTAGTGGTGGTTGATCCTCGCGGGACGATCATGCTGGCCAGCAGCGCCGTGACTTCCATCCTAGGTTATTTCCCTGATGAGCTGGTTGGGAAGTCGTTGAGCTGCCTGATCCCTGAGCGCTATCGGGGGCGCCACGGTGAGCTGGTGGAACAGTTCCGTGACAGTGGTCAGGCTGGGCCAATGAGTGCGCGACCTCTGCTGCCGGCCTTGGCTAAAGATGGCAAAGAGCGCCCGGTATCCATTGCCATAGGCAGCCTTCAACTCGATGGCCAAAAAGTATCCGTTGCGGTAATCCGTGATGCGCAGCCTTTGCACACCACCTTGCAAGGCGCGCTCACGCAGGCGCGGTGCGATCCGCTCACCGGCATGCACAACCGGCTTGATTTTTCTGCGCGGCTGGAGGAGGCCATTCACGCCAATCAACCTTTCGCGCTGCTCTACCTTGATCTGCAGCACTTCAAACCCTTCAATGACCAGTACGGACATCAGGTGGGCGACGAGGTGCTGCGCATCGTGGCGCAGCGCATTGGGTCGTTGGTGCGCGCGGACGATGTGGCAGCACGGCTGGGGGGCGATGAGTTCGCCATGCTGCTCTTTGGTCTGTCAGGCCACAAACCCTTGCGTGACCGTGCGGTGGTGGTGGCCGACAGTCTGGCCGCACCGTTTCATATTGGCGAAGTCATGGGTTCGGTGGGCGTGAATATTGGCGCGGCGCTCTACCCCGAAGATGGCCGCACCGCCGAATCGCTTCTGAGCGCTGCCGATCACCGCATGTACAGCGCCAAGCGCAACGGTCAGCCCTTGTGGTCGGAGAACGACAGCTGAGTCGTTTCGTCTTCCGGAGCATTCGCCCCGTATACTGCCGCTTTACCGGCACCGCCCCTATGCAGTCAGGTTTGTTCAAGCCGGCTGTGGGCGACTCAAAACATGACCAAATACGTGTTCGTTACCGTCCGCGTGGTGTCATCATTGGGCAAAGGTATATCCGCCGCCAGCGTGGCCG
>CAZZAD010000098.1:0-9959 GCA_964652055.1 uncultured Burkholderiaceae bacterium
TGGTGACGCAGACGGTGCCGGTGAGTTTGCCCAAGGAGCGCAGTCAGCCGCGCGAACAGCAGGCCAGCCGCATTGAGATTTCGGTGACGCGCGAGGGGGAGATGTTCTGGGAAATGGCGCCGATCAAAAACCCTGAAGAGCTGGTGCGCCGGCTCAAAGCCGAATCGACACGCGTGCCGCAACCCGAGGTGAGTATTCGTGGTGATGAGGCCAGCCGCTATGAACATATCGACCGCGTGATGCAGGCGTGTCGGCTTGCGGGTATCACTAAGGTGGGTTTTGTGATTGAACCCGCGGCGCGGGGGGGCTGAACGATGCCTTTCCAACGCGCTCTTGTAGGTTGGGGTGAGCTTGCGAACCCCAACATCCACCGGTGTCATAGGAACGTTGTTGGGGTTCGCTGCGCTCACCCCAACCTACATGCCGTGTCTTGGAAGCATTGAGACTGAGCCATGCCGTTCAAACCCAGCCACGCGGATCCCGAGTTGATGATCGACATCAACACCACGCCGCTCATCGATGTGATGTTGGTGCTGCTCATCATGCTGATCATCACCATCCCGGTGCAGTTGCAGGCGGTGAATCTCAAACTGCCCACCCCCGCCGCTAAAACGCAAGAGCCACCGCAAGTGTTCAAGCTGGAAATCAGCGCTGAGGGCACGGTGCGCTGGAATGGGGAGCTGCTTACCGATGCGGCAGCCCTGGAAGAAAAACTCACTGCTGCCGCGCAATTGACCACCGCGCCGGAGTTGCAACTGCGTGTCAGCTCCCAAGCCCCCTATCGCCACGTCGCCGCCGTGCTGGCCGCAGCGCAGCGTCACGGGCTACATCGGTTGGGCATCGTGAGCTCATCAAATCAGTAGTTGGATTGCACACCCCGCCGCCGCAAAGCCCAGCGGCGCGGTAACTACCACGCTGGAGCCATACCCCGCGCAGGCCAGGCCCGCGCCCTCACTCATGCCGCCCTCGGGTTTGCGCACGGGCTCGTCGGAGTACACGGCAGTCACACCAAATTTGGGAATGCGCTTGCTGCCCGTTGTCGTGCTGCTTTCACGTGCAAAGCCGTATTGACGGCGCAGCACGTAGCGCAGGCGGGCGAGCAGGGGGTCGCCCGTGACCCGCGCCAGATCACCCGTCGTGATGCGCGTGGGGTCCATGCGGCCACCACCGGCGCCGCACACCACGATGGGTTGCTCGGTGGCGCGGCAATGCGCCACCAGCGCCGCCTTGGCGGGCACCTGGTCGATGCAATCGAGCACCACGGTGCCCACAGGAATGAGCTGGGCCACGTTATCGGCCGCCACAAATTCTTCAATGCAATGCACCGTGCAATGCGGCGAGATCTGCGCGATGCGTTCACGCATGGCCAGCACTTTGGCTTTGCCCAGCTCCGGCTCCAGCGCATGCACCTGGCGGTTGATGTTGCTCTCGGCAATGTGATCGAGGTCGATGAGCGTGAGCGTGCCCACGCCACAACGCGCCAACGCCTCGGCCGCCCATGAGCCCACACCGCCGATACCCACCACGGTGACGTGCGCCGCGCGCAAAGCGGCGGCCGCCGGCGCGCCATAGAGGCGCGCCACACCGGCGAAGCGGCGATCTTCCGGGTCCACATCACACTGTGGCGCAGCTGGGCTCGCGGGTGTCATGACGTCTGATCGTCGCTATACAGCTCAATCAGTTGCGTGGCAGCCTCTAACCCAAGACGCAAAGACCAATCCAATGCCGCTGCAAGAAATTCGCTCAGTGGCACCAGATCACCCGCATCGGCCTGAGCGATCACTGCCAGGTAGCGGGAACGATCCTGACTTTTGACGACCAGCGGCAATAAGCCAACGCGCATCAGAACAAAGTTCATCAACAGGCGCACCACCCGGCCGTTACCGTCATCGAAGGGATGAATGCGAATGAACTCGTGATGCAGCTGCGCCAGCAATAAGGGCAGCGTCTGTGACGCCGTGGCCAGGCTCTGACTCAACCAACGCACGAACTCAGCCATACGCGCGGGCGTCTCTTGCGGGGTAGCGAATTGAAAGAACTCACCTGTAGCTGTGAGAACGTGGTTCGGTTGGGTCTTGTACTGGCCCGGCTCAATCCACTTTCGAGTCGGCTCGCCCTCGGGCGTTTGCGCCACCCTCCAGAAACCTTCTTTGAGCACGATGCGATTGAGGTCGCGGATATCGCCTTCAGTCAGCTGACGCACGTCCTGGGCCAGCGTACGCACCAGCTCAATGGCCACATCGTGACCGCGCATTTCCTCGTACTCACGCAGCAAATGCTCACCGCGCGTGCGCCCATGGATAAGCAGCAACAGGGTCTCGCCGTATGTGAGGGTGTTGCCTTCGATGTGATTGGAGTTGTAGTTCCACTCGATACGCAGGCGCTGCCACAAACGCTGCTCATGATCCTGGGGTAGAGGCTGCACCGCCTGCCACTGCGCAGTCAGCGCGCGCAAGTCATCAGGCAGGGTGTCAATCCAGGGGGAAGATGGGCTCATAGCGGCAGTCCTCGTGCAATTCAACGCGCATGGTACTGAGCCCGTCTCATACCGCCGTACACTTTTGCGACATCCTTCAGGAGAAACACATCATGCGCATACTGATTCCGGTCGATGGCAGCAAACATTCGTTGGCGGCAGTGCAGTTTGTGGCTGCGCGCTCCACGCCCACAAGCATCAGTCCACAGATCGAGTTACTCAATGTGCAGGCGCCCATCCCGGCGCGCGCGGCCCGTATGGTCGGCAAAGAAGCCTGCACGTCGTATTACGAGGATGAAGCCGGCAAGGCGCTGCGCCCTGCCATGCGTGTGCTGAACAAGGCGGGCTTGACCACCCGCGCCCGCCATGAGGTGGGACATGCCGCCGAGGTCATTGCGGCGGCCGCTGAAAAGACGCGCGGCAAAAATGCTGAACCGGTTGATCTACTGGTCATGGGCAGCCACGGCCGTGGCGCCGTGATGCGTCTGCTGATGGGCTCGGTCACCACCGGTGTACTGGCGCGCACTACTACCCCGATCCTGTTACTGCGTGGCACCGCGCACCCGGCCCATGAAGCACTGAAGGTGGCCATTGCCATCGATGGCAGCGCCTATGGCCTGGCGGCCGTGCGTTACGTGATCAAACACCGCGAGCTCTTTGGCGGCGAAGCGGCGCAGATCCAGTTGGTGCATGTCGTGCCCGATTTTCTCGGCGCGTACATGCCCGATATGTCGGGCGTGGCCCTGCCCGCCTTCACGCCCAATGAAATCGCGGCGATGCAGAACCAGGCGTTTGAGTCGGCGATGGCTCCGGTGCGCAAGCTGCTGGCAAAAGCGAAACTGGCTGTCGAGGAAGTGCAACTGGTGGGCCCTGCGGGCGACGCATTGAGTACCTACGCGCGCAAGAAGAAAATCGACGTGCTGGTGATGGGCTCGCATGGCCATGGGGCGTTGAGTCAGGCCGTGCTCGGATCAGTGGCCACACGGGTGGCCGCACAGTGCGACACGCCGCTGCTCATCATTCGCAAGGCTTGAGGCGTGTACGGCAAAACTGTCGTCGCCCCGGCGCAGGCCTACGCTCGGGGCAGGCTCTGCGCCCTGTTTCTTGATCACATCTCAATGCCGCGCTCTCCATCCGTCATCCCCGCGCAGGCGGGGATGACGACAAGGGGCATCGTGCTGATTCGTAGATGTGCTCAAGAGACCCGGCCTGCGCTGGGGCGACGACGGTTCGGTGCCTCTGAATTTATTGCATCGTTCACACCCTTACAGCGCGGGTCTTGATGTCGAGTTTGTCTGCCCCACTCGTACGCATCATGTCCATCGCGGTGCTGGCCCATCTGGTGTTTGTGTCGGCCCGCATGACGGGGGCGCTCTACGCGCTCGCCCACAAGGCATCCGCCTTTACGGTGGGCGTGCTGATGGCCCTTTTTGCGCTGGTGCCCATGCTCATTGCCGTGCGTGCCGGCCGCTGGATTGACCGTGCAGGCGCGCGCCTGCCGGTGGCCAGCGGGCTGGCGTTGATTCTGGCCGGTGCGGCTTTGCCGGCGGTGTTTTCCTACGAGCTGGCCGACATCGCCCCGCTGCTGGTGGGCGCCACATTGATGGGCACAGGGCAGATGCTGGTGTTGATTTCGATTCAGCAACTGGTCGGAGAACGCGCCCCCGCGGCGCAACGTACGACGGTTTTTTCGTGGCTGGCCCTGGGCGTTTCCCTCTCGGGCATGGTGGGGCCGGTGGTGAGCGGAGCGTTGATCGATCATCTGGGACATCGCTCGGTGTACGTGGGCATGCTGCTCACGGTGTGCACCGCCGCAGCCCTGCTCTGGGTGAACCGTGCGTTGCTGCCGCATCGGCCGGTGGTCGCCGAAATCAACGAGCCCGCCCATCCCTTTGAGCTGTTGCGGCATGCGCCGCTGCGCGATGTGCTCCTGGCCACCGTGCTGGTGTCGATGAGCTGGGATCTGCAAACCTTCATGGTGCCGGTGCACGGCACCGCGGTGGGCCTGTCGGCTTCGGGCGTGGGGGCGGTACTGGGCGCCTTTGCCAGTGCCACGTTTGTGGTGCGCGCTGCCATGCCCTGGTTATCGCGGCACTTTCAGGAATGGCAAATTCTGTGCGCCACGCTGGTCACGGCGGCGCTGGCGTTTGCACTGTTTCCACTTTTTCATACGCTGCCCGGACTGGTCGCAGTGGCCTTTGGGCTGGGGTTGGGCCTGGGTGCGGCGCAGCCCAATGTGATGTCGCTACTGCATGCCCGTGCGCCGCTCGGCCGCGTGGCCGAGGCGCTGGGTCTGCGCACGACGCTGATGAACACCAGTCATGTGGCGCTGCCTTTGTTGTATGGCGCCAGCGCCAGCTTGCTGGGCGTGCCCGCCATGTTCTGGGCCATGGCCGTGTTGCTGGGCCTGGGCTCGCTGATGACCTGGCGCACACTGCGGCCTTCGTGATTTCGTACCTGAACGCTTCCTATGTCACTCCAACACTTACGCACTCACTACACCCGCGGCGCACTGCTTGAGAGCGAAGCACCCGCCGACCCGCTGGACCTTTTTCGTGACTGGTTCGATGAAGCCCTGGCTGCCCAGGTGCCCGAACCCAACGCCATGACGCTGGCCACCGTAGGCGCCAGCGGGCAGCCCTCAGCGCGCATCGTGCTGCTCAAGGGGCTAGAGGCGGATCGATTCGAGTTCTTCACCAACTATGAAAGTCGCAAAGGCCATGAGCTGGCCCTGCAGCCGCACGCCAGTCTGTTGTTTTTTTGGGCGACGCTGGAGCGTCAGGTGCGCATTGAAGGCGAGGTGGCGCGCCTGGACGCAGCCGCCTCCGATGCCTACTTCGACGCGCGGCCCCGGGAATCCCGCATAGGTGCATGGGCCTCGGCGCAAAGCAGCGTGATTGAGGACCGCGCGGTGATCGAAACCCAATACGCCGGCTACGAAGCGCGCTTTGCCCAGGCCAATCCCCCCCGCCCGCCCCACTGGGGAGGTTATGCACTCACGCCGCAGTCCATCGAGTTCTGGCAGGGGCGCGCATCGCGCCTGCATGACCGACTGCGTTATTTCCGTTCCGACACGGCTTGGCAGCGTGAGCGACTCTCTCCTTAAGAGACAGCAAAAGGCTCGCACGGCAGCGGATATGCGTTAACCTGCGGCCTTCCTGAATTTCAGCTCAAGCGCCGCGGACCGATAGAATCGCTCCCCGCCTTCATGGCCCGCTGCATCGTCCGCACCCACGCTCACTCTCGTCGTACCGAGGAGGTTTAAGTCAATGAGTACCGATCCTATTTCGATCATCATCGTTGAGGACGAACCCGAGTTCCGTCGCCGGTTTGTGCACATCATTGAAAACGAACCCTCCATGCGCCTGGCCGGTGTGGCTGCCAACAAGCGCGAGGCGCAGGTGCTCATTGACCGCGAACACTTTGACGTCCTGCTGATCGACCTGGGTCTGCCTGACGGCAGCGGCATCGAGCTGATCCGCCAAGTATCCAGCCGCAAGCCCGATGTCGACATCATGGTGGTCACCGTGTTTGGCGACGAGCAACACGTGGTGAGCTCGATTGAAGCGGGCGCCACCGGCTACATCCTGAAAGACTCCACGCCGGCCGATGTAATCTCCTGCATCCGCCTGCTGCGCGCCGGCGGCTCACCCGTCAGCCCCGTAGTAGCCCGCAGCGTATTGCGTGCCATACGCAACCGCATGGGACCCACGGCCACCAACAACAAAGCCATCACCCCCGAGAACAACCCCCTGTCCGCACGCGAGACCGAAATCCTGCAGCTGCTGGCCAAGGGCATGAGCTTTAACGAAATAGGCGAGATCCTCGGCATCTCGCCGCACACCGTGACCGCGCACATCAAAAAGATTTACCGCAAGCTCGCCGTGCATTCACGCGGTGAAGCAGTGTACGAAGCCACGCAGATGGGTTTGCTGCGCACCTAATGCGCTCTGCCTTCGATAGGTCTCAACGAATTTCGGACTTAATGCGGATGTGGGTGCAAGTGCGGCCTTTGTTTTCTTCGTGGTCAGTTTTTTTATGGCGTAGCGTGCAGGCATGGGGCTGTGTCTGCCTGCTGGCATCAGTCAGCAGCGCGGTTGCACAAGCGGCAACCACTACGCCAATCAACGCGCTCGAGTGGACCGCCGTCACCGCGGGTGCAGCGCCTGCACCCACCGCCCAATGGATCAAGTTTGATCTGCCGCACCGCTGGAGCGCGCCTCCCGGCACCCCCCTGCAGGAGGTTGCGCTGCGATTGCACTTCAACGTCGGCCAAAAACCTCAGGACGCCTGGGCCGTGGTGCTGGGTCAGGCCAGCAATGGGGGCAACGTTTCGGTCAATGGCCGTTTTATCGGCGCGGTGCAACGCTCCGACGAGCAGACCCAGGTCCGCTGGCGACGTCCCCATCTGCTCGCCATTGATCCAGCGCTACTTCAGCCTGGCGAAAACACATTGCTGATTCAAACCACCTATCGCGATGGCACACACGTGCTGGGTGATGTCAGCGTGGGCCCGCTGCCGGCCATGTCATCGCGCTATGAATGGCTGTACTTTCTTTCCACCACCATAACCTGGATCGGCGCCACCCTGGCCGCGGTGATTGCGCTGCTCTTTGGGGTGTTTTGGTTGCGTCGCCCTGAACCCCTGCTGGGCCTGATCACACTGGCGGCGGGTCTGTGGATGGTGCGCAGCGGTTACTTCCTGATTGAAGCGGTGCCCGTCTCCGCCCAAATTGGTGCCGAATTTTTGTACTACACCGCGACCGCGGGCTTTGCCCTGGTGATGACGCTGGCCACCCTACGCCTGATTGGTCGGAGTCTTCCGCGTGAAGAACGTATTGCGCAGTTGTTTGCGGCGTTGGGCCCGCTGCTGCTGCTGGTCACTGCGCGCCACGCCGTGCCTTATCTGGACAATCTGTGGATACCTATGCTGCTGGCCATTACTGGCACTGCGTTGGTGCAGGCCATTGTTCATCGCGTCGTGCACCGTGATGCACCCAGTGGGTTACTGCTGGGCGCACTGACTGTGGCCCAATTTGCGGCCCTACATGACTACGCCCAATGGGTGGGTTGGGCCAGCGGCGCGCATGCGCAGCTGCTGCATTGGGCGGGCCCCCTGACCCTGATCGCATTGGCCACACCGCTGGTCGACCGCTTTGTGCGCGTGCTGCGCGATGCCGAGTCCGCACGCGCCAATCTGGAAACCCGAGTGCGTGAGCGCGAGCAGCTGCTCAAGCGCAACTACGAGCGTCTGCGCGAAAGCGAACGGCTGCAAGCCATTGGGGCAGAGCGTCAACGCATCATGCAGGACATGCACGATGGCCTGGGCAGCCAGCTGCTCTCCTCCCTCATGTTGGTAGAGCGCGGTGCCGTCACCACCGAGCAAGTGGCGCAGATCCTGCGCGAATCCATCGACGACATGCGTCTGGCCATTGATGCCATGTCGGGTGAAAACGCCGGCCTGCTCTCGGCACTGGGCAATCTGCGCTTTCGCATGGAGCCGCGCCTGCGCGCCGCCGGCATGGAACTGCAGTGGGATGCGCGCAATCTGCCCGAAGAGATTGATCTGAACCCCGACACCATGCTGCCCATCCTGCGCATCGTGCAAGAGGCCATCACTAACGCACTCAAACACAGCCGCGCACGTCTGCTGCAGGTGTCTATCAGCCTGGAACAGGGTGAAGAATCCCGGTGGCTGCAGATCAAAGTCACCGACAACGGCCGCGGCATTACCGAAGAGCGCGTCGGCGGCCGGGGCCTGCTGAACATGCGCAACCGCGCACAGCGCCTGGGTGCACAACTCAAACTCGATTCCATCCCTGGCGGCGGCACACTGGTGCAGTTGCGCTATCGCGTTGAACCCACAGCAGTTGACCCCTTGGCACGCCCCTCACAGTTGGGCCTCAATACCCAGGCCGTGATTGAACGCGCGCGGCTGGAGTAGTCGCTGGAGTAGTAGGTGCCCGTCGCTTGGGCCCAATACTCAGCTTTGCCAATCAGGTTTGCCAAATTTGTTGACGTCCCCTATGTCGTTATTCCCGCGCGGGCGGGGATAACGACATAGGGCGCTTCGCACCATGGCCTCCACCCCCGACCCCATCAGCTTTGGGCAGGCCTTTCGCTTCTGGCTCAAGCTGGGATGCATCAGTTTTGGCGGCCCCACCGGACAAATTGCGTTGATGCACGCCGAGCTTGTCGAGCGGCGGCGCTGGATCTCGGATGGGCGTTTCATGCATGCACTGAACTACTGCATGTTGCTGCCCGGGCCTGAGGCGCAGCAGCTGGCCACCTACATTGGCTGGCTGATGCATGGCACGCGCGGCGCGCTGGCGGCGGGCATTTTGTTTGTCGCGCCCTCACTCGTACTGCTCATTGCGCTGTCCTGGATTTACATGGCGTTGGGTCAGCACCCGATGGTTTCGGGCGTGTTGTGGGCCGTCAAGCCTGCCGTCGTCGCCATCGTGGCGCACGCGGCCTGGCGCATAGGTAAACGCACCTTGCATACACCGGCCTTGGTGACATTGGCTATGGCCTCGTTTGTGGCGATTTATGGGTTCGACACACCCTTCCCCCTCATCGTGCTCGGCGCTGCGCTGGCAGGTTGGCTAGGCGCCCGCGTCGCACCGGCGCAGTTCCGTGCACCTGCTGCGCATGCCACACACGGCGGCACCGCGGCCGCCACCCTGATCGATGACCATGCGCCCTTGCCTGAGCACACCCAACCCTCACGGGTGCGCTTGGTGCGAGTGGTCGTGGTGGTGGCCCTGTTGTGGACTGCACCCTTGCTGGCATGGACGGCCTTTGCCGGGTGGCACAGCACGCTGGCGCAGATGGCCTGGTTCTTCTCCAAGGCGGCGCTGCTCACCTTTGGCGGCGCCTACGCCGTGCTGCCCTATGTGGTGCAGGGTGCGGTGGAGCATTACGGCTGGCTCACCACACCGCAGATGATGGATGGCCTGGCGCTGGGCGAATCCACGCCGGGGCCACTCATCATGGTGGTGACCTTTGCGGGCTTTGTGGGCGGTTGGCAGCACCCCATGTTCGGCCCCGATGCGCTACTTCTCTCAGGCATCGCCGCGGCCGGTGTGGCGACGTACTACACGTTCCTGCCTTCGTTCGCGTTCATTCTGGTCGGTGCACCGCTCGTGGAGTCGTCACGTCATTTGCCGCAAATCTCCGCCCCGCTGAGCGCCATCACCGCCGCTGTCGTCGGCGTGATTGCCAACCTGGCGCTCTTCTTTGCGGTGCATGTGTTCTGGCCGCAGGGGCTGCATGGCGCGGCGGACTGGGCCGCGGTGTTGGTCGCGGCGGTCTCATTGATTGCGCTGACCCGCTTCAAGCTGAACATGCTGAGCTTGATTGGGGCGTGCGCGGTAGTGGGCGTGTTACGCAGCTTCGTGATCTATTGAGATTTCCTTAATTCGCGACACCGTTTTCCCTCCCTTGCAGGGCGCGTCTGGGCTTGCAGGCCCAGACCGCTCGA
>CAZZAD010000099.1:0-9894 GCA_964652055.1 uncultured Burkholderiaceae bacterium
GACAAAGACAAGGCCAAGATGTGATCAAGAGACAGGGCCTGCGCCGGGGCGACGATAGTTCGGTGCGCCTGCATTTTTTCGTAAATCTCATCCCTGCTTCAGTTAACTGAACAGCATGGGGGCTAAAGCGGCGCCCGTGCGTGATCCAGGTAAGCCACGGTATGCACCAGCCCCGCAACGCTGCCCATGAGCTCGGCCGGCGTGCCGTTTAGTGCGCGGTTATGTGAGGTCAGCCAGCGCTGGCGCAGATAGGCATCGGCCCCCACCACGGCATCGAGCGATCGGTACAGCCGCAGCAGCAGGGCGGCCAACTCGCCTTCTTTGCTTTGAGGATCAATTTCGCGCTGACCCGTGGTCAGTCGATGGATGGATGATTCCGACACCCCCAGCACCTGCGCCAGCTGCGCGTTGCTCAGACTGAGCTGTCGCGCTGCGCGCATCAGGGCTTTACCCAGAACGGCGGCGGGTGTGGGCTGAGCCGTGGTGTGCTGAGTCGTGGTGTGGTGGGCTAATTTCATTTGACGGATAGTATCGATATTTCTGTCAATTGCAACAAGCCCGGGGAAATAAAAAGGAGCGCCGCAGCGCCCCCTTTTTTTTCAAGACCGTGGCAATTACTGGATCTTGGCTTTCTTCTGCAGGCCTTCCACAAAGGCCTGAATGCGTTGCTGCTGCATCATTTCCGTGAGCTGACCTTTGACTTGGTCCAGCGGCGGGAATTGCGTGTCGCGAATGTCGTCCAGGCGAATGATGTGAAATCCAAACTGCGATTGCACCGGCGCATCCGTGGTTTTGCCTTTTTCCAGCTTGATCAGTGCATCGGCAAAGGGCTTGACGTAAGCATCAGGGGCAGACCAGTCCAGGTCACCACCGCGCTGAGCTGAGCCCGTGTCGGTGGATTGCTTGGCCAGCTCTTCAAACTTCTCGCCTTTTTTGAGTTGCGCCAGAATTTTCTTGGCTTCGTCTTCGGTCTTGACCAGGATGTGGCGGGCTTTGAATTCGCGCGCTGGTGCGGCGGCTTTTTGTTTCTCGTACTCAGCGGCAATTTGTTCGTCGGTGAGTTTTGTCTTTTCCAGCTCATCGCGCATCAGGGCCTGAATCACGACGGATTGGCGCTGGTTTTCAACCTGAAATTTCACATCGGCTTTTTCTGACAGGCCGCGACGTGAGGCTTCCTGCATCAGCACTTCGCGGCGAACCAGCTCGTCTTTGACGCGCGTACGCAGCTCGGGCGAGTCTTTCTGGCCTTGTTGCGACAGCTGTTTGACCCAGGCGTCTTCAACCGACTTTTTGATCGGACGGCCATTAACAACAGCCGTGTTTTGCGCCAGCGCGGCAGTCGACAACGCGACGCCTACCGTGGCAGCCGCAATGAGAACGGTCAGTTTCTGCATCGAAGTACTTTCCTGAAAGTGGAGAAATGGGCTTGTGGGATCAGCGCTCGTCCGCCGTGCGGGTTACTTCATCGGGCGCCTGCAAGATCATGGAAAGCGCATGAATGTCGCGCTTCATCAAATCAGCCAAACGATCATACACAAGGCGTTGCCTCTGAAGCCGCGATTGCCCACTGAAGGCGCGGCTGACCATGTGCAATCGAAAGTGTCCGCCGCCGCTGGCCGCACCCGCATGGCCTGCATGCGCTGCACTGTCGTCGTCAATGCTCAGTGTGTCGGGCGTGAACGCCGCGTTCAGACACGTGCGCATCTGTTCCATGGTTTGAGCATGCTTACTCGGCATGGGGCGCTTCCTTCATGTGCCGAGACAACCACACCCCGATGCCGATTGAAAACAGCAGCGTCAAGCCCAGCAGACCAAAGAGCTTGAAGTTGACCCAGGTTTCTGTGGAGACGGTAAAGGCCACCCAGAGATTGAGCGCGCCCGTCACTGCAAAAAAAGTCGCCCAAACCCAATTGAGTTGCGTCCACACGGGTTCAGGCAGTTGCAGCGTCTTGCCCATTAGGCTGCGCACAAGGTTCTTTTTCAGCACCCATGCGCCAAAGGCGAGAATCGACGCAAAGGCCCAATACAAAATAGTGGGCTTCCATTTGATGAAGGTTTCATCCTGCAAGTAGATGGTGGCGCCACCAAACACCGTGATGATGGCCAGACTGATCCACAGCATGGGTTCCACTTTGCGTCCACGTGCCCGCAGCCAGATCACCTGAATCAGGGTGGCTGCAATGGCCACTAACGTGGCTAAAACAATCGGAATCTGTTCGGGTACGAGCGGTGCCGTCATCACGCTGCCTACCGTGCTTATGGCAAGGGCAGAGGCCTGTGCTGGAAACGCATGGGCCAGCTTGAACGTCACAAAAAACAACAGAACGGGAAAGAGGTCGAACAGGATTTTCATATGTAATACCTTGAATTAACTGAATATTTTAGGGCGGTCTGCGAATGGGAGCGGGGCGCACCAGTCAGGCCAGTTCCCAACCCTACGCGAGCCACCAAAAGCCCAAGCCGCGGTACGCTCCGCTGCTTCGCAACAAATCTATCGCAATAAGACATTTCAAGGGCATTTCCCCAAGAGCAACAACATCGGAAACACTGGAGCTTCAATGACAACCTGGTACGAACGGCGCGAAGACGTTGCCGTGCTGCAGATCGATCATCCGCCCGTCAACGGCCTCAATGCCACCACGCGCGCCGCACTTTCAGACGGCTTGCGCAAGGCCTCGAGTGACAACAAGGTGACGGCCATCATCATCACCGGCACGGGGACCGTGTTTTCGGGGGGCGCCGATATCCGCGAGTTCGGCACTGCAGCCGCGTTTGCGCAACCTGACCTGCATCAGTTGCTCAATCAGGTCGAGGCTTGCAACAAGCCCGTGGTTGCAGCCATCAATGGCGTGTGTATGGGCGGCGGGCTAGAGCTGGCGCTGGCGTGTCACTACCGCATTGCCACGCCCGATGCCACCATGGCCTTGCCCGAAGTCAAGATTGGACTCATCCCCGGTGCCGGCGGCACGCAGCGCCTGCCGCGTGCAGTGGGCGCGCAAAAAGCACTGCGCATGATTGTCAGCGGTGAGCCCATCAGCGCCGAAGACGCACTCGATCACGGACTGATTGAGCGCATCGTCATCCGCAGCAATTTCAGCGAAGCCATGGACTTTGCGCATGAAGTGGCCGAGCGGCGCTCGCGCCCCAAGCTGCGCATGAAGGAAGTGAGCCTGCCTCCTGGCGTGAATGCCGAAACATTTTTTGCCGTCGCCCGCGAGCAGGTGGCCCGCGAGTCCCGTGGCCTGACCGCACCGCTCAAGTGTGTGGATGCGGTGCAGGCTGCGGTGACCTTGCCCTTTGCCGAGGGCATGGCCGCTGAGTTGGCTATTTTTTCTGAACGTGAAACCTCAACAGAGTCCAAAGCCTTGCGCCACGCATTCTTCGCTGAGCGTGCTGCTTTACGCGTGGCTGATCTGCCCGACGATGTTGTGGCACGGCCACTGAAGTCCATCGCGGTACTGGGTTTTGGCACCATGGGCCGCGGCATTGCCATGAGCATCGCCAACGCGGGCCTGCAAGTCGTGATCCATGATCAGGACCAGGCGGTTTTAGACCGTGGTCTGGCCCTCTGCCGCGAACACTGGGAAACCTCGGCGCGCAAAGGCAAGCTCACATTGCCCCAGGTGGAAGAGCGCATGGCGCTGCTCAAACCCACCGTGCGCTTTGAAGATCTGGGCATGTCTGATCTGGTCATCGAGGCCGTGCACGAAGACCTGGCGCTGAAGCAGGACGTGTTCCGCAAACTTGATGCCCTCATGAAGGCCAGCGCCATTCTGGCCACCAACACCTCCATGCTGGACGTCAACATCCTTGCCGCGGCCACGCGCAGACCCTCTGACGTGGTGGGCTTGCACTTTTTCAGCCCTGCGCACGTCATGCGCCTCATTGAAGTGGTGCGTGGCAAGAAGACCGCCCCCGATGTATTGGCCACCGCCCTGCAGTTTGCAAAGAAGCTCAGAAAAGTGGCTGTGGTCAGCGGCGTGTGTGATGGCTTCATCGCCAACCGCATGCTCGAGCAGTACCTGCATCAGTCACTTTTGTTGGTGGACGAAGGTGCCAGCCCCAGCCAGGTTGATGCAGCGCTAAAAAACTTTGGCATGGCCATGGGCCCCTTTGCCATGTCCGACATGACCGGGTTGGACATCGGCTACGCCATCCGCCAGCGCCGCTATCGTGAAAAACCCCAACTCACGCGCGCGCGCATAGCCGATCAACTCGTGCAGCTGGGCCGACTGGGACAAAAGGCCGGCAAGGGTTGGTATGACTACGCTGCGGGGGATCGCACCCCGCAGGCGTCCACGCAGGTCGAGGCCCTGATTGAGGCGCATCGTCGGCAGGCGGGCATCACCCCCCGCACCATCAGCGACGAAGAAATTGTGGGCCGCTGCATCCTGGCCCTGGTCAATGAAGGCGCACGTATTCTGGAAGAGGGCATCGCCCTGCGGGCCAGCGACATCGACATCGTCTACCTCATGGGCTACGGCTTCCCGCCCGCCAAAGGCGGCCCCATGTTCTACGCCGCGCAAGAGCTGGGCCTGGACCAGGTGGTCACCCAGATCCGGCAATACGCCACCAACCCCAACGCCGAACCCAAGTTCTGGCACCCGGCCAAGCTGTTACTTCGCGCCGCCGAAGCGGGGCGCTGGCCGGTGTAGTTCGAAGAAAAGGCCGCATAAAAAAACAAAATAGATGTTATGTTTTTGCCAATTTATGTAACATCTATTTATGCCAAAACGCTCCCGTGCTTTAGAGTCCCTGCCTCCGGTGGTCCTGGCCCAGCTGCATGAGCTGGGTGAGAACCTGACCATTGCGCGCAAGCGCAGGCGTGAGAGCCGCAAAGTCTGGGCGCAGCGTGTGGGCGTGTCTGAACCCACGTTGGCACGCATGGAGCGGGGCGATCCCGCAGTGGCCTTTGGTGTGTATGCCACCGCGCTGTGGCTCATGGGGCGCGGGCGCTTCATTGCAGAGTTGGCTGCGCCTCAAAACGACCAAGGTGCCCTGGAGCGTGAAGTGCGCACCGCCCAGCAACGCGCGCTGCGCAAACCGGCGGGGGCAGCCGCAAGTCGCAAGAAGAAAGAGGGCGGCTAAGTTGAGCGCGTCTCTTCGCGCGGCTTCTTCTAGGCCGGCGCCTTATCAACCCACCGACACGCTTTATCTGTGGTGGTTGGGCCAACCCTCCCATCCGGTGCCGGTGGGCACACTTAGAGCGGTGCGCGCCACCCGGGGCGTCTCACTGCGTTATGCACCCCAATGGTTGCAAAGCGGCTTTGCCCTGAGCGAAGACCTGCCTCTGACTGACAACGAATTTCTTCCTGCGGAAAGAGACACCGCGGCTGGTGCTGTGGACGATGCACGCCCAGACCGTTGGGGGGAGCGTGTGATTCGTTTTCTGGATCAGCCGCCACGTCTGTCGCTGATGGAATACCTCTACTTCGCAGGCGATGAGCGCTTTGGTGCCTTGGGCGTATCGCTATCGGCAGACAGTTACCAACCCCGTTGGTTAGGGCCGTTACCTGAACTGAATGACGTCGTCGCCATAGAAGCACTGGTCAAAAAAATTCTGGCCGGTGAAGTGGTGTCGCCTGAGCAGCATCGACTGATTGCACCCGGAGTTACTTTGGGAGGCGCACGCCCCAAGGCCCTGCTCAATATCAAAGGGCATTCCTGGGTGGTGAAGTTCAGCGAGCCCGGCGAGTCGTTCGATGCCCCCCTGGTGGAACACGCCACCCTAACGCTGGCAGCCAAGGCAGGTATCCGTGTCGCAGAAACCATGCCCCTCAAGTTGCCTCGTGGTCATGCCCTTGCCATCAAACGTTTCGACCGAAAAGGAAAGTTGCGGCGACATGCACTTTCAGCCTTTGTGGCGCTCAGAGCCGCGGGTGAAGTCATGGGATACCCCGAGCTGGCGCAGCTACTCCGCCGCAAGGGGGACGTCACGGGCGCGGTGAAGAACAATCCAATGCGCGAACTCTTTCGTCGCATGGTCTTCAACATCCTGATCGACAACACTGACGATCACGAGAAGAACCACGTCCTGCTCATGACCGACCGCGGCACCTACGAACTGGCCCCGGCCTTTGATGTTCTGCCCACCGGACAAGCGCTGGGTTACCAACAGATGCGGGTCGGCGCGCAGATGGCCGACTCCACCCTCGCCAACGCCCTGAGCGAATCCGCCCAGTTTGGTTTGAGTCAAAGCGAAGCGCAAAAAGAAGTAAAAAAAATAGCCCGCGTGGTAGCGGGCTGGCGTGAACACTTCGTTTCAGCGGGAGTGGTTAATCGTGATGTTGACTTACTGAGTCAGCAAATCGATCACCCGTTTTTGGCGGAGCAGCGGTCTGAGTGGCATCTGGCAAAAGCCGCGGTGCCTAAGTGGCGTTCGTAGTAAACGAGCCACGTAGATGTGTCGATGCAAGATCCGACGCTCTAGCCCCTTTATTTGAGCAACATTAATTAGTGAGTGATGGCGCAAATCGGATTGCATCGTCCGGAATCACGAAGCCAGTGACCCTGTTCGCGCTGTCTGTGGTTACGCGCAGGCGCGTCGTGTCAAAGAAAATAGTCCAGTCGCCCGATTTTGCGTCCGTGGTTTTCAACGCGCCATCGGCCCAAGCGCCTCCGAAGAGTTTCTTATTAGCAATGTTGCCGAGATCCTGCATGGCATCAATAGCTTCGCGGCGAGCATCACCCATAAGTTCAAATATTGGCTTGGCGTCTGGATCGATAGACCCACGCTTAAGTGCGCCTTTTCCAACGGAATCCAGGTCAACGACGTCTAACTTGTAAGTGGTTCCTCGCCAAATGTAGCTCTTAGGAAGTTCATTTTTCAATGTGTTTTGCGCGCCAGCCAAAGTTTCAGCCATTGTCTGGCGCTGCGCATCAGTCAACTTAGCGTCCTTAAATTCAGTTTGAATAATAACCTGGCCTTTTTCGTTAATTTGATATACATCGCGTGGTGCCTCTAGCTTGGTTGCTGCAGCCACGGTACCTGGGGCGGGCGCTATATCAGTCTTTGGTTTGTTGAGCTTGACGAGTTCATCCCTATATTCTTTTAACAATGTGTTGTTGAAAGCATTTTCCCCCGTCTCGCTTAGATGCTTGTTGAGTGCACTGACAACGACCTGGTCACCCATATGCGTGCGCTGGTTTTCAAGCGCCCAAACAATGTCTTGGGAAAGCGATTGGGGGTGGCTGAAATTTCCCGGGATTCTTTGGATACGTCCAGCATCCTGGGTAGACCGACTAAAGCTTTCTGGTTTCGACAACGCTTTCAATGCAGCGTCTAAAGACACGGTGTTTCTTCCAGCTCCGACTTTAGTCTGTTCCATCAAAGCGCGTTGTCCAATATCAAATGAGTGGGCAACAGCTGTGCCGTCAAAAGGCTTGTTAGACCAGGGATTAGAGAACGGGGTTCTGCGGCTGACCAAAGAGCCGGCAATAAATCCCGTGAAACTTGCAGTATGACCGATGGCTTCAAGATTTCCGTCGCCTAATTCTTTCACGTGCGAAGCCAGAGTGTTGTATGTATCTTTTACCTTTCCAGACAAGTGATTCAAGTATTTTTCGGCTGAAATGTTTCCTGTGACTATGTTGGATAAAAAGTTGGCGGCCCTATAGGGAGCCGCCAAGTCCTGGATGTGGTTCGCTGCCGAGGTCAATAGTGTATTTCCAATATCTTCGGTTGAACCTTTGATCAGTTTTAACCAGTTGTTAGGGTCGGCAATTTCTTTTAGGTTGGAAGCATATTTTTGAGCATCAGATGCAAGGGCGTGTTGATATGGCGTGATGGGCTCGATGCCGGTGGCCTTAAAAAGGCCTACAGCAATCGGATGAAGCAGATCGGGTGCGTTAGATAAGCCTGTGCTATCTAAAACGCCCAAGGCGCCATTGGTTATTACGGTATTTAAGAGGTTGCGTGTAGGGTCGCTAGGTTTGTTGTTGGTCTGATGCACCATTGCGACGTGGGCTGTGTTGGATATGGTATTTATTGTTGGTTGGATTTTGGAAAATACGTTATTAGTTCCGTGAAAATTAGTTGTCTGTAGGCCCCAATTCGTGCCGGATTTGGTGAAATGTGAATTTAAATTGAGGACATTGTTATTTTTCCCCAGTGTGGAGAGGTTACTTACTGTGGTAAGTGCAGAAGTGGTGAGCGGGGGAATGCTTCCAGAGTTGAACTTGCCTGATTGGGCGAATGATGACTTCAACTGAGCATTTGTATTGTTCACGTTATCAGTGAAACTTAACCCTTTAAGTGCCAGCGACATATATTTCTCCTCAAGTTATTCAGTAAGTCAAACTACGGCGTCCGACCGTTTACAGCAAAACTGCGTCGAGAATGGCGGTTTTTTTAAGTGGCCGGGCAGCCCATGTCGGCCATTCCAGCCAGGGCAATTGCATGAAGCCGATTGCGAGAAAAAAACGATGGAAGGCACCAATCTTTTGCCAGGATTTGCCCATCAAAGTGGGAAATGGCCCGCTCCCCCAGCGTGGAACATGCGGCTTGGGTGGGAGAAAAAACCTTCATGCAATTGCCCTGCCATTCCAGCCTTTTCCCACTCTACGGGCAGATATGTACCCGTTGTGTAGGAGGCCGAGCGGCACAGATGATGGCGTGCCGCTTTTGCGTGAGCAAGTGCCATAGCTGACGGTTACGTTGGTGCCATAGCGTTTTCGGATTGAATGAGATTGGTAACGCTTTGATTTAAAAGGGCCGGCATGGCTTGCTGAGCCGTTTGGATGATGTGGTTTTTTTTGATGAACGGGTGGTTGAGGCGATCAAAGGTCATTTCTGCCTCTATAGTCCGACCCATGCAATCGCGTCGCGCCCGTCCCTATTCCCTCCAAGCCCTGCTCTACGGGCTGCGACTGCTGCGCGCAACGCGCAGCTAACTCTTCCCCCTCTCATTGACGTGTTGTCCCGCGGGCTCAAGGCCGGTGGGGCAGGCGCTACGCTTTTGAATTCTTTGGAGAACTGTGATGACGGACCGTTTGTTCATTTTTGATACCACCTTGCGCGATGGCGAGCAAAGCCCTGGGGCTTCGATGACGCGTGAAGAAAAGCTGCGCATTGCCAAGCAGTTGGAGCGGTTGCGGGTGGATGTGATCGAGGCGGGGTTTGCCGCCAGCTCGAATGGTGACTTTGAGGCCGTGCGGGCCATTGCCAATGCGGTGAAGGATTCCACCGTGTGTTCGCTGGCGCGCGCCAATGAGCGCGATATTGCCCGTGCGGCCGAGGCGCTGGCCGGTGCGCAGTCCAAGCGCATTCACACCTTTATCGCCACTTCGGTGTTGCATATGGAAAAGAAACTGCGCATGACGCCGGACCAGGTGTTTGAGCAGGCTAAGGCGGCGGTGCGGTTGGCGCGGCAATTCACCGACAACATTGAGTTCTCGCCCGAGGATGGGTACCGCTCCGAGCCCGACTTTTTGTGTCGGGTGATTGAGGCGGTGATTGCGGAGGGGGCCACCACCATCAACATTCCCGATACGGTGGGCTATGGCGTGCCGGAGCTTTACGGCAATTTCATCCGTGTGTTGCGTGAGCGCATTCCCAACGCCGACAAGGCCGTCTGGTCGGTGCATTGCCACAACGATCTGGGCATGGCGGTGGCTAATTCGCTGGCGGGGGTGAAGATTGGTGGGGCGCGGCAGGTGGAGTGCACCATCAACGGCCTGGGCGAGCGCGCGGGGAACTGCTCGCTGGAAGAGGTGGTGATGGCGGTGCGCACGCGGCGCGATTACTTTGGGCTGGAGGTGGGCATTGATCCTTCGCAGCTGGTGCCGGCGTCCAAACTGGTGTCCAGCATTACCGGCTTTGTGGTGCAGCCCAACAAGGCCATCGTGGGCGCGAATGCCTTTGCGCATGCCTCGGGCATCCACCAGGACGGCGTG
>CAZZAD010000100.1:0-9891 GCA_964652055.1 uncultured Burkholderiaceae bacterium
ATAAAGGCTTCGCGGATGCGACGGCCCTCGGGTGTGCGGATGGGAATGTTTTGCAGGTTGGGGTCGCTCGAGGCGAGCCGCCCCGTCACCGCCACCGCCTGCCCATAGCGGGTGTGCACGCGGCCGGTTCGCGGATGAATCGAGGTGGGCAGCTTGTCGCAGTAGGTGGATTTGAGTTTGGACAGGCCCCGATGCTCCAGCAAGGCTTTGGGTAACGGGTAGTCGGCCGAGAGTTTTTCCAGCACTTCTTCATCCGTGCTGGGTGCGCCCGTAGCGGTTTTCTTCACCACGGGGATGCCCAATTTGCCAAACAGAATTTCGCCAATTTGTTTGGGACTGCCCAGATTGAAGGGCTGGCCCGCCAGCTCATGCGCGCGTTGTTCCAGTTGATGGATGCGGCTGCCCAGCTCGGCGCTTTGCGCTACGAGTTTGTCGCGGTCGATCAGCACGCCGGTGCGCTCCATCTGGAACAACACCCGTGAGACGGGCACTTCAATGCGCTCGTACATATTGCGCAGCCCGGCATCGGCCTGCAAACGCGGCCACAGGGCGTAGTGCAACGCCAGCGTGACTTCAGCGTCTTCCGCGGCATAGGCGGTGGCGCGCTCCAACTCGACCTGATCGAAGGTGATCTGGTTCACGCCCTTGCCACACACTTCTTCAAACGTGATGGTCTTGCGGTTCAGATGCCGCGCAGCCAGTGAATCCATATCGTGACTGCGGTGCGCTTCCAGCACATAACTTTGCAGCAGCGTGTCGTGCGCAATGCCGGCCAGTGCAATGCCGTGGTTGGCCAACACATGGGTGTCGTACTTGAGGTGCTGCCCCACCTTTTTGTGTTGCGCGCTTTCGAGCCAGGGTTTGAGTCGGGCCAACGTGGATTCAAAGGGCAGTTGATCGGGTGCGCCCGCGTAACGATGCGCCAGCGGGAGGTAACAGGCCACGCCGGGTTCCACTGAAAACGACAACCCCACAAGCTGCGCCTGCATGGGATCGAGTGCGGTGGTTTCGGTGTCGATGCAGGTGAGTTCGGCAGCGTGGATCTTCTGCAGCCAGGTTTCGAGTTGTGCTTCGGTGAGCACCATTTCGTAATGGATTGAAGCGGGCGGATCCACCACCACGTGCGCGGCCGATTCGGCGGCAGCAGGCGCCACGGAAGGCATCGTGGATGGTGTGGAGTTTGGGGCGCCCAACTCACGCAATAGCGTTTTGAATTCATAGCGCTGGGCAAGCGCTTGTAATGCGGCCATATCGGGCCCTTGGGCCCGCAACGAATCAAAGTGCGGCACATGCTGCGAAAGATCGCCATCGGTCTTGACGGTGACCAGGGTGCGTGCGGTAGGCAACCAATCGAGCGCCTTGCGCAGGTTCTCGCCCACCACGCCCTTGATTTCATCGGCATGCGCCACCACCGCATCGAGGGTGCCGTATTGCGCCAACAGTTTGGCGGCGGTCTTGGGGCCCACCTTCTCGACGCCCGGCACGTTGTCAACGGCGTCGCCCACCAAGGTGAGGTAATCGACGATCTGATCCGGGCGCACGCCAAATTTTTGTACCACGCCCTCCTCGCCCAGGCGCTCACCGCTCATGGTGTTCACGAGCATGGTGTGCGCGTCGACCAACTGCGCTAGATCCTTGTCGCCCGTGGAGATCACCGTGCGCACGCCATGCGTTGCTGCATGACGCGCCAGGATGCCAATCACGTCGTCGGCCTCAATGCCGGAGACCATCACCACGGGCCACCCAAGCGCACGAACAGCGGCGTGTATGGGCTCAATTTGCGCGACTAAATCAGGCGGCATGGGCGCACGATGGGCCTTGTAGTCAGGGTACATGTCATCCCGGAACGTTTTACCGGGCGCATCAAAAATGCAGGCGATGTACTCAGCCGGTTCACTGGCCCGCAAAGTGCGCAGCATGTTGATGTAACCGCGCAGCGCACCCACGGGTTCGCCCGAGTGCGTGCGCAAATCAGGCATCGCATGAAAGGCACGGTATAAGTACGACGAACCGTCGACCAACAACAAAGTTTTCATGGGGACCGTGGAATGAAGAGCAAAGAGATACCGGCACTGCGCGCCATCACCAGCCCGGAGCGCGCCACCTCGCAAAAAGCGCGTGAATCGTGGCACCTGTGGGGAATTATCTCGGAGTTTGTCGAAGCGGCCGAGAAGCTCTCCGAGATTCGCCCTGCGGTGTCCATTTTCGGCAGCGCGCGCACCAAGCCTGACTCGCCCGTGTTTGCGCAAACCATCGAAATCGCACGCAAGCTCTCCGATGCGGGCTTTGCCGTCATCAGTGGCGGTGGTCCCGGCGTGATGGAAGCGGCCAATCGCGGCGCCTTTGCCGGCCGCGCGCCCAGCGTGGGACTGAACATCGAGCTGCCGCATGAACAGCATGGCAATCCGTATCAAAACATCTCACTGAAGTTTCGCCACTTCTTTGCGCGCAAAGTGGCCTTCGTCAAATATGCCGCGGCCTATGTGGTGATGCCCGGTGGCTTTGGCACGCTCGATGAACTGTCTGAAGCGCTGACCCTGATTCAAACCCGCAAGGGCCGCCGCATTCCTATCGTGCTGGTGGGCACCGCGTTCTGGGCCGGCCTGCTCGACTGGATGCGCACCACGCTGGTGGACAACGGCATGATCGACATCAAAGACCTGGACCTCATGATCATTACCGACGACACCGACACAGTGGTGGCCAGCATCTTTGATTTCTACGAGAAACGCGGTTTTGCGCAGACGGCGGCGGAGCGGGAACAGTTGTTGTATTTGTAATGCACCTCAGTCCCGCGTCATGTCGACCACCACGTAGTTGTCGAATGAACGGCTGGGATCGTCAAAGGCATAAGGAATGCGCACCTTCCCAAAGCCGCGCTCGCCCCAGTAGGCACCCGACCACGTCTGCGCCGCTGCCTGCTCACGGGTCATGCCCCGTTTCAAGTTGTTGGCATAAGCAAGGTAGTTGTCGCTGCCCTCCAGCCAAAGGTGATTCACCCGGTTGACTGCAATGCCATCGCCCCACAAGCGAAGCAGCAGCGCATCGAACAAATCTGCACCGCCACCATAGACCGGTCTGAACGCCGGGTTGACATGCACGCTGTTTTTCAGCGTTCCATCCACCACGCGCGAACGCATAAAGGTTCCATATGGCGCCTCATGTTGATATTCATAAACGTAAAAGTTTGACGCCCGAGCCTGTTCTCTGGTCATGCCCTCGACGCGCAAGTCGATGTCGTCGGGCTCGCGGCGCTGGATGGAACGAACCAAGTCAATTTGAGGGTTAGGCGTTTCAAGCTCAATGGGCTTGGCCTTGACCAATTTCATGTGCCCGAAGGCCGCCAATAACAAGCCCCACACCACTTCTCCCCTCAACTCCGCCGCTTGAGCACTGCGCCCTTGCCGAGATAGCTCATCGGCCTCATCAAGCGCATGCAGGGGAGCTGAGACCATACCCGACAAGGTCTGGATAGGCGCTACCACCATCTCGGCCACAAACCCTGCCGTCGAAACCAGATCCTCGTGCGTCCGTTTCATCGCATAACGCGCTTCGGGTGTGGGTATGACGCCCGTGGGGTTGAACCAGTCCAGCAGCCCCAGACCATACATCACCGTATTACTCAACCTCTCAACAGCCTTGCGCCCCAAAACACGCAGCACAGGAAACTCATCAAAGTCAGGCGGCCCGACATCCGCCCGGCCACTGCCATCGATGAATCGACCATTGACATCGGTATGAGCCACGACGAGTTGCGCTGAGGGTGTGGCAGCCACTTTGGCCTGGTGCTGTTGGACCAACGTCGGCATCCAATGCCCCGCCAACATGCGCTGGCCCGGCGCCTGCGCGGCCAGCCGGACCATGGCGTTTGCGTTTTGCGGCACCTTAGGAAAGTGACTGTCCAGCCGCACGGGGTCGGTCCGCAGCGGCGGCAACGGCGTTGCACCGTCCATGACAGACGCCGGCACATCAAATTTGGGCTTGATCGGTAACACATCCCCTCCAGGACGGCGAAGCTACCGCGTTGCCATCAAACCGCACAAGAGCCATAGCCGACACTGGCATGGAGCCATGGCCCTCATCTGCTCAGTAGAATGCCCGCCCATGAATTGCCTCCCCCCCATGAATTCCCTCGCTCGACTGGCCGTCCTGTTGCTCATCGCCTGTGCTGTGCCTGCCTGGGCGCAGCAGGCCCCGTCCAAACGCGTTGTGATTCGTGCGCCCCAGGCCAAGGTCGCGCCCCCTCCGGGCTCAACCGACATCGGACCCACAGAACAACTGCCTGCAGCACACCTCGACACCCCCACCCGCATCGAGCAGGTGCGTCAGGGGCGGCGCATCACGGAGGTGGTGGTGACGCCTCAGGGCTACAGCCATAGCTATGCCATGGCCCACCCTGAACTCAAGCCCCTGAAAGACGGGCCGACAGACAACGGCGCGGGGCTGTCGGTGCCGCGCTTTGTGCGTTTTTCTTTCTGATCCCATGGCGGTCTTTACACGGCTGACCGAGGCCGACGTCACGGCTTTGCTCCCGCGCTACCACTTGGGCACCCTGGTAGCGCTGGAAGGCATCAGTTCGGGCATTGAAAACACCAACTACTTTGCCACCACCACGGCGGGCGAATTCGTGCTCACGGTGTTTGAGCGGCTGGGCTTTGCGCAACTGCCGTTTTATCTGGAACTGATGCGCCATGCCGCGAAGCGCGGCTTGCCGGTGCCCATGCCACAGCAACATGTAGGCGGTGCGCTGGTGTCGGAAATCAAAGGCAAACCCTGTGCGTTTGTCACGCGCGTACCGGGCCGTGCGGTGGAGCTGCCCAACGTGCGTCAATGCGAACGCGTGGGTGAATTCCTGGGGCGGCTGCATCGGGAGTGCGCTGACTTCACGCTGTTTCAGCCCAATCTGCGCGGCATCGGCTGGTGGAAGTCCACCCTGCCCCTGCTTGAGCCGCACATGCACGATGACTTGTTTCATGAGCTGGCCGAAGAGGTGATTTACCAGGACGCTTTTGTGCGCAGCCCCGTGTTTGAACGCTTGCCACGCGGCCCCATCCATGCAGACCTGTTCCGCGACAACGTGTTGTGGAGCGATGCACAAACCATCGGCGGCGTGATTGATTTTTACTTCGCTGGATGCAGTCTGTGGCTCTATGACCTGGCCGTCACTGTCAATGACTGGTGCGTGGATCTGAACACGGGCGTTTTTGATCTGCCGCGTATTCAGGCACTGCTCCGCGCCTATGACGCGCAGCGCCCGCTCACGGGCGAGGAACACGCCGTGTGGCCCACGGTGCTGCGTGCTGCGGCCTTGCGCTTCTGGATCTCGCGCCTGTACGACGTGTACCTGCCGCGCGACGCACATCTGCTCAAACCGCACGACCCCACGCGCTTCGAGCGCATGCTGCGCCTGCGCATTGCTGATCGGGATCCTCCGTGGGTATAGGCGACACTGAAGGCGGCTCTGAAGGCAACACGGGCAACCACCCCGACGTCACGATCCGCACGCTGCGGGCCAGCGAGGGCATGCGCTGGCTGGCTGAGGGTTTTCAGCTGTTCCGGCAACAGCCCCTGGGGCTACCGGCCATGACGGTGATTTATCTGCTGATGCATCTGCCCGCGCTGCTGCCCGGGGTGGGACTGGCCGTGGCCACTGTGCTCGCTCCCTTTGCCACGCTGGGCCTGACCTCGGCGTGTCGCGAAATCAGTCGTGGGCGCGCGCCGACGCCTGCGGTTTATTTCGAGCTGTTTCAAAACCCCACGTCGCGGCGCGCGCTGTTCCGGCTGGGCATTGCCAACGCGATGCTGACGCTGGTTGCCGTGTCCATCATGTTGCTTCTGGGCCTGGACCAGACCTCAGCCACCCCGGCTCCTCAGGGCACGGCCCCAGAGACCGATCTGTCCGGCGTGGCGTGGCAGCTGGCGCTCTATGTCCCCATCGCCGTGTTGATGTGGTTTGCCCCCATGCTGGCCGATTGGCACAACACACCGCCGGTCAAGGCTCTGTTCGGCAGCGTGGTGGCCTGCTGGCGCAACAAGGGGGCCATGTGCGTCTACGGCCTGGCGGTAACCGTCGTTGTCTTGGCCCTGGCCACGGTGGTGGGCATGCTGGTGGCAGCGCTGGGCGTCTCCAAAGAGCTCAGCGCCATGCTGGTTGCGCCCCTGGCACTGGTGATGCTGGCGGTGTTTCAGGCGGGGATTTACGCGATGTATGCAGGAATCTTTTTGTCTGAATAACTGCCGGGCAGGCGGCGCGCCCTCGTTGCAGTTGATCAGGCAGCCTGCAATTTAGCCACGCCCAGCAGCAGTTCCTTCATGCCCAGCGCACCGAAGTTGATACGGGCGCGGGCTTCGGTGCCGCTGCCCTCCAGAGTGACTATGACGCCATCCCCAAAGCGGGCATGGCGCACCGATTGACCCACGCGGTACCCATGCACCGAGGCGGTCTTCGTGGGCATCACCTGCGCTGCGTTGGCCGCGGGGCGGGCGGTGTTGCCTGCACCCCAGTCACCGCGCATCGAGCTGATGCCAGAAGCGCTCTCGCGCAGTCGGGGCGTGAGCCACTTCAGGCCCGCCTCGGGCAACTCGGCGATGAAGCGTGAGCGCACGCCGTAGCGCGTTTGCCCGTGCAGCAGACGCGTTTGCGCAAACGACAGGTAGAGTCGTTTGCGTGCACGTGTGAGGGCTACGTACATGAGGCGGCGCTCTTCTTCGAGGCCGTCGTTTTCATTGAGGCTGTTCTCGTGCGGAAACAGCCCTTCTTCCAGGCCGGTAATGAACACGGCATGAAACTCCAGGCCCTTGGCCGAGTGCACCGTCATCATTTGCAACGCGTCCTGCCCGGCCTGGGCCTGGTTGTCACCGGCTTCGAGTGAGGCATGCGACAAAAAGCCCGCCAGCGGTGAAGCGGCCACCGCTTCGCTATCCGCTGTGGCCGCTGGAGCATCGGCAGTAAAGCCTGCTTCCATGTTGAAGGCGGCTGCGGCGTTGATGAGTTCACTCAAGTTCTCGATGCGCTCGGCCCCTTCTTTGTCGGCCTGGTAGTGCGTGATCAAACCGGCCCGGCCGATCACGGCATCGACAATTTCATGCAGCGGCAGCGCCGCCGTCTCAAAACGCAGGGATTCAATCAGGCTCACAAAGGTGGCGAGCTTGGTGCCCGCTGCACCACTCATGTGGGCCACAGAGGCGTACAGACTTTTGCCCGCGGCCTTGGCGGCGTCCTGCAATTGCTCCACGGTGCGCGATCCAATGCCGCGCGGCGGGAAATTGACCACGCGCAAGAACGAGGTGTCATCACTGGGGTTTTCAATCAGCCGCAGGTAGGCCAGCGCGTGCTTGATCTCGGCGCGCTCGAAGAAGCGCAGGCCGCCATAGACGCGATACGCAATACCGGCGTTGAACAGGGCATGTTCCAGCACACGCGACTGTGCGTTGGAGCGGTAGAGCACAGCAATTTCGCTACGCGCATGGCCCTCGGCCACGAGCTGTTTGACTTCATCGACCAGCCAGGCGGCTTCCAATCCATCTGAGCCCGCTTCAAATACGCGCACGGGCTCGCCATGCCCCGCATCGGTCCACAGCTCTTTGCCCAGGCGCCGGCTGTTGTTGCGGATGAGCGCGTTGGCCGCATCCAGAATGTTGCCGTGTGAGCGGTAGTTCTGTTCGAGCTTGACCACGTTTTGCACGCGAAACTCGCGCTCGAAGTCGGCCATGTTGCCCACGTTGGCACCACGGAAGGCGTAGATGGAGTTATGCGTGAGCACGCCTTCGGCTGCGAAGTTGTGCATCTCGTGCACATTGATGTCGAACACGCGCACACGCTTTTTGGGATGCGTCTCCACAGCGGTGACAAATTCGAACTTGCCGTTCAGATCAAACATGGCCATGCCGGGGCGCACAAAGCGCGCGGGTGTCATCTGCAAATAGCCTTCGCCCAAGCGCGCACGCTGGATCATGCGTCCGCCCAGCGCGTTGCGCAGCCGTGCGGCATCGGTCATGGCATGGCTGTAATCGCGGCGCCAGAACTGCGCGTACCAGCCCCCCAGCCCGTCGGTCACCTTCTTCATGTTGAAGCCCGCTTCCACGGCCACCTTCATGGTGTCTTCAGAAAGCGTGCGGCCATAGACGCGGTGATCGGGGCGACCGCGGCGCACATCGCTGCACATGGCGATCAGCACGTCGCCGGGCGAGCCATGAAACGGTTTACGCCGGTCATCGGGATGGTCGTGCGCCAGCCCCAGGTCTTCGAGCAGCCACTGCGCCGAGCGCTCAGTGTTCAGCTGCTTGTACTCCACCGGTTCTTCGGCCGACTTCTTGCTGCCAATGGCAAAGTTGCGAATGGGCAGGGCGTACTTGAGCGAGAGCAGGCGTTGATGGTCGCGCGCTGATTTCTCGTCTTCAAAGCTGGCAATGATCCAGACGTTCTCGCCGCCCTCTTTGCTGGCGCGGTGACGAAAACCAGGCATCACGCCATCGGCCGTTTTCTTGCGCTTTTGCCCCGAGACCGCCAGGCGATAGCCCACCCCGGCCTTGTAGAGCAGATAAACGAAATACATGGCAGGCAACTGCCCCACCACGTAACCGGCAAAGTGCATGTGCTCGGGCGTGGAGGTGATCTGCTTGCCGGTCTCGGTGCGCACAGTGATGAGTTCGGTCGCTTCATGGCGTGCAAACACTTCGCTCACCACACCGCCGCCGATCTTGCCGCCGCCAATGCCACAGCACACCACATCGCCTTTGACAATTTCTTCGATGGGTTTGACATCGCCATTGGCCAGCGTGATCTCAGTGCCTTCCACGAGACACTGATCGTCATCGCCCACCGCGAATACGCAGTTGCGGCTTTCTGCCGGGCCCGCCAGCAGGCGCAGCCAGCGGTACTGCAAGCGGTTGGTGTCCTGAAACTCGTCAACAAGGATGTGCTTGAAACGGCTTTGATAGTGCGTGCGGATGGGCTCGTTGCGCTCCAGCAGTTCATACGAGCGCAACAGCAGCTCGGAAAAATCCACCACGCCTTCACGCTGGCACTGCGCGTCATAGGCGGTATAGAGCTCCACGTACTTGCCGTTGAAGCTGTCCACCACCTCGACCTGCGCCGCGCGCAAACCGTTCTCTTTGGCGTTATTGATGAACTGCTGCACCGAGCGCGGCGTGTAGCGCTCTTCATCAATGTTGGCGGCCTTCATCAGCCGCTTGATGGCGCCGAGTTGATCGGAGGAATCAAGAATCTGAAACGTTTGCGGTAAACCGGCATCGCGGTAATGCGCACGCAGCATGCGGTTGCACAGGCCGTGAAACGTGCCGATCCACATGCCACGCGTGTTGATGGGCAACAGGGCCGAGAGGCGCGAGAGCATCTCTTTGGCGGCCTTGTTGGTGAAGGTCACTGCCAAAATGCCTTGGGGACTGACCCGGTCCGTCTGGATCAGCCAGGCAATACGCGAAGTGAGCACCTTAGTTTTTCCACTGCCGGCGCCAGCCAATATCAGTGCGGATTGGTCCGGCAGCGTGACCGCAGCCAGCTGGGGTTCATTGAGATTTGCAAGAAGGTCCATAGGGGCCCTGGGTAAACGGCGCGCGCAGTTTAATGGCGCACCGTGGGCGGGCTGTCCCGCACTCGCGCCGATACAATCCGCGCCCCTTCTGTGCACCCACGCACCACGCCCTGGCCCATGAACGAAAAATACGAACCCCAAACGATTGAACCAGCGCTGCAGGCGCACTGGCTGGCCACCGAGGCCTACGTGGCGCGCGAGCACGATGTGTCGTTCCCCAAAGGCAAGTTTTATGCGTGCTCCATGCTGCCCTACCCCAGCGGCAAGCTGCACATGGGGCACGTGCGCAACTACACCATCAACGACATGCTCACGCGCCAGTTGCGCATGAAGGGCA
>CAZZAD010000101.1:0-9746 GCA_964652055.1 uncultured Burkholderiaceae bacterium
GGAGAGGGAAGTTAAAAGCCCCTCTCCCACCGGGAGAGGGGTTGGGGTGAGGGAAAAGGTGTCACAAATTACGGAAACCTCCTTAAGGAGTTATAGATTTAATGAAGGCGCTTTTCTGGAGCCTGCTGCTGGCGCTATTGGCCATAGGCGCGTCGCACTTTGTGCAGGGAGGGTATGGCGATTACGGCAATGTCGTATTTCTGGCCTGGCCGTGGCGCGTGGATATCTCGCTCAACCTGTTCCTGTTGCTGCAGGTGGGTGGCGCGTTTCTGCTGTTCGTGGCCGCCTACCTGATCGTGCGCCTGACAGACTTCCCGGCGCGGGTGCAGGCCTACCAGCAGCGGCGTGAAGAAAGTGGCAGTCATCGCGCCCTGCGCGAGGCCGTGCGTGCCCTGCTTGAAGGACGCTTTGCACGGGCCGAGCGCGAAGCCCGCATTGCATTAGGCACCCCTGAAAACGTGGGCGTGGCCAGCCTGTTGGGCGCCCGGGCTGCGCACCGCATGCAGGAATACGCCCGGCGCGATGCCTGGCTTGAGCAGGCCGCACAAGAGCCCAGCGTCCGCGCGGCCCGCCTGGTGACAGGCGCCGAAATGTGGAGCGAGAGCCGCGAAAACGAACGCGCGCTCGAAGCCCTCGATAGCCTGCACGCCACCGGCAGCCGCCACGTCCACGCGGCGCGTGTGGCGCTTTCAGCCCATGCCCAGTCGGGGCGCTGGCAGGAGGTATTGCGCGGCGTGCACGCATTGGCCAAACGCAATGCACTGCACCCGACTTTGGTCGACCGGCTGCGCGTGCGCGCGCATCGTGCCCTGTTGGGGCAGCGCCGGCACGACGCCATGGCGCTGGAGTCGCAGTGGAATCAGATCTCCGCAGCAGAGCGGCGTCTGCCCGAAGTGGCTCTGGAAGCGGCACGTCTGTTGGGCCAGGCGGGGCGCGGACAGAGCGCTGCCAGTGCCATTGAAGCCGCGCTCAATCAGCAGTGGGACAACCCCACGCGCATTGCGCTGCTGGATGAATACGCGCGGGTTGACGCCATGCCGGTACGCCAGCGCATTGAACGCGCCGAGCGCTGGCTGGCCGATCACCCCAACGACGCCGCACTGATGCGTTGTCTGGGCCTGCTGTGTCTGCGTGAGCAACTGTGGGGCAAGGCCCGGACCTACCTGACGGACAGCCTCAAAGAAGAATCTCACCCCGCCACACTGCTTGCCCTGGGGCGGTTGTCCGAGTCTCTCAATGAAGAAAAGCAGGCCGCGCATTACTACCAACAAGCGGCCCTGGGCTTTGGCCGCATGGCCTTGACGCCGTCGGCCGATGTGCCCTTGCCCGAGCGGCGCGGCGAGGCCACGCTGTAATCAAGCTACACACCGATAAGAAAGATTGTTATGGGTTTAGAAAAAGTAAATTCCGGTCGTTCATTGCCCGATGACTTCAACGTGGTCATCGAAATCCCCATGAACGCCGACCCCATCAAGTACGAAGTCGACAAAGAATCGGGCGCGCTGTTTGTGGACCGCTTCATGGGCACCTCCATGCACTACCCGTGCAACTACGGCTACATCCCGCACACCCTGTGTGATGACGGCGACCCAGTGGATGTATTGGTTATCACCCCGTTCCCGCTCATCTCCGGCGTGGTGGTGCGCTGCCGCCCCCTGGGCGTGCTGCGCATGCAGGACGAAGCCGGGGGTGACTCCAAGTTGCTGGCCGTGCCGCTCGACAAAGCGCTGCCCTGGTACCGGCACTGGAAAGACGTCAAAGACATCGCCCCCGAGCGCACCGCGCAGATCCAGCATTTCTTCGAACACTACAAAGACCTGGAAGAGGGCAAGTGGGTCAAGGTGCTCGGTTGGGGCGGCGTAGAAGAAGCGCGCGAGGAAATTTTGATCGGCGTAAAGATGTACAACGCGGCGCTGGATAAACCGGCGTTTTAGTCCAGATATTTCGTCAGGCCGCTCGCACGTCGCTGCCGTTACCCCGGCCCGCGCCCTGTCTCTTGATCACATCTCTGTCAGAGTTCAGTGCGGTGGTTGCTCCCTCCCCTTGAAGGGGAGGGGACAAAGACAAGGCCAAGATGTGATCAAGAGACAGGGCCTGCGCCGGGGCGACGACGTTCTGTAGAGCATGTCAGACGTTCAGTTCAAACGACACGCGCCTTCTTGGGCCGGGGCCGTGCTTGATGCAGCCACGCGACGCAAGGTGTCTTGCGTTGCTTCATTGAGTGCGTTGCCCAATTTGAGTGCCTGGCTTGCAGCGGTTTGTGCCGCCTCGCATTGCCCCTGTTCAACCAACACCATGGCCAGGTTGTTGTATGCGGCGGCGGCGCTGTGGCGTTGGGCGGTGACGCGAAACGTTTGTTCGGCGGCGGCCAGATTGCCCTGCGCGTAGTAGGCATTGCCCAGGCCCATGGCCAGGGTCAGGCTCTGGGGCCAGCGTGCCAGGGCTGCGTTGTAGGCCGTGAGGGCGGCCTGGGGTGGGGCGACGCGTTCAAAGGCAATGAGGGCGGTGGTGTTGGCGCGCTCATCGGCCGTGGCCGGTAGCTTGCCCGGGGGCAGGGCGACAAAGGCCCAGCGACCGGCGCGGTCCCAGGTGTGTTCAAAGGTGCTCAGAGCCAATGCCTGGCGCTGCATATCGCCAGAGCGCAGCAAGAGGGCCTCCTGGTTCAGGTCATAGCCAATCACCACGGCGTAGTGCCAGGACGGCGCCCAGGACAGCCCCAGGTTCTGCAGCACCACCACGGGGTGCCCGGCGGCGGTCTCGCGCATGAGGGCTTCGAGCGTGCCGGGGATGATGGTGGCCACCACACCATGGCGGCGTGCGCTGGCGAGCATTTCAATTTGCAGCGAACCCTTGCGGCCCGGCACAAACACTTCATTGACCAGCGCGGCGGGCTCTATGGTCACGCCCGCCGTGTTCAACACCGTGGCCAGGGTGGCCGGGCCGCAGTAATGGTGTTGTTGCGTGAAAAACGGCGTACGGGTGAGCTCAACGCTTTGCGGCAAATCCGCCGGTGGTGCCGCCAGCAAGCGCGGCGTCTGCACCGCGCACCCTGTCACCGCACTCAAGACGATGCACAGGATGGCGGCGGCAAAACGAAACCTCATCTGACGGGGCGTGTGAAGGGGAAGACTTTGGTCAGGCCCAGGATGTCGGTAATGAGCAGCACCAGGAACACAAACACGATTGCTCCGATGATCCCGCCTGCGGGGGCCTGCTCAATCTGCTGCGTCATTTGTGTGGCTTCTTCGTCGGTGAGTGCCGCAACACGCGCACGGGCATCGTCAACGTTCACGCCCATGCGGGCCAGCTCGACCTGCACTTCTTCGCGCGTGAGGTAGCTGCTGAGTTTGGCCTGCGAAGACTGGGTTTGCTCGGCGACCGTACGCGCCACTTCGTCCGTGCTCACCATGGCCGCCTGGCCGATGCTCAAGACTGAGAAATTGGCGATATGGGCGGCCAGAACAATGGTGGCGAATTTCTTGAGTGGCTTCATGAAGGCTTCCTTTGTGAAGAAGAACGAGGAAGCCGAAATGTAGACGAGGTGCGGGTGGGGATGGCTTCGTCTGTGCCGCATTTGTCTCACCTTTATGGGTGGGTGCGGGGGTCGCGGTCTTCGTTCGTCATCCCCGCGAAGGCGGGGATCCAGTACCGGTGACAGCGGCCGCCTGGATCCCCGCCTTCGCGGGGATGACGAAGGCGGGGAGAAGTGCCGATTTGTGAATGTGCTCAATAGTTGCGGGGGCCTGCGCTGAGGCAACGTCACCGCGTAGGCCTCACCCCAGAACTTCCCCCCGCAGCGTGTACGTCCTGGCCTCAGTGATGCGCATATCAATCAGGCTGCCTGCAGCCACTGCCGAACCCGGCGTCACCGCAAAGTTCACCACCCGGTTGTTGTCGGTGCGCGCCATCAGCTCATCGGCCTTCTTGCGTGAGGGCCCTTCCACCAATACACGCTGAACACTGCCCACCATGGCGGCGCTGACCTGTTGGTACTGGGCATCGAGCCGCGCCTGCAGTTGCTGCAGGCGGGTGAGCTTGATGTCCTCGGGCGTGTCGTCCACCAGGTCGGCCGCCGGGGTGCCAGGGCGCTTGCTGTAGACAAAGCTGAAGCTGCCATCAAAGCCGATGTCCTCAATGAGCTTCATCGTCTGCGCAAAATCGCTTTCAGTCTCACCCGGAAAACCCACAATGAAATCCGACGTGAGCGACACATCAGGCCGCACCGCACGCAAGCGGCGAACGATGGATTTGTATTCCAGCGCGGTGTACCCGCGCTTCATGGCTGACAAGATGCGATCCGACCCCGACTGCACCGGCAGATGCACATGGTTGGCCAGCTTGGGCAGACGCGCGTACGCATCAATCAAACGCGGCGTGAACTCCTTGGGGTGCGAGGTGGTGTAGCGGATGCGTTCAATGCCCGGAATCTCATGCACGTATTCGAGCAGCAGGGCAAAGTCAGCGCGCGAGCCATCGTCCAACGTACCCACATAGGCATTGACGTTCTGCCCCAGCAGCGTGACTTCCTTCACGCCGTGGTCGGCCAGATCAGCCACTTCAGTGAGCACGTCATCAAATGGGCGCGAGATTTCTTCGCCGCGTGTGTAAGGCACCACGCAAAAGCTGCAGTACTTGCTGCACCCTTCCATGATGGACACAAAGGCCGCTGCGCCTTCAACGCGCGCCGGGGGCAGGGCGTCGAACTTCTCAATCTCGGGGAACGAAATATCCACCTGTGGCATGCCGGTGGCGCGGCGCTTTTGAATCAGTGCCGGCAGGCGGTGCAGCGGCTGCGGGCCAAACACCACATCCACATAGGGCGCGCACTCCACAATATGTGCGCCTTCCTGACTGGCCACACAGCCGCCCACACCAATAACCAGGTTGGGATTGAGCGCCTTCAAATGTTTAACGCGGCCCAGGTCCGAGAACACCTTCTCCTGTGCCTTCTCGCGCACCGAACAGGTGTTGAACAAAATGACGTCGGCCTCTTCAGGCGTGTCCGTGGACGTAAACCCTTCGGAGGCATGCAAGACATCAGCCATCTTGGCCGAGTCGTATTCATTCATCTGGCACCCAAAGGTGCGGATGTAAACGCGCTTGTTGCTCATGGAAACGCCAAATGCGGGTGTCTTTACTGCGGGCCGACCAGCCACACCGTTTGAATCTGCCCGTCGCTGTTCAATACAAACTTCACCGCGCTGTCCTGCGGCACCTGGTTGGGCGTCACCGTCGTATGGTTGGCGTTGTAAATGCGTCCGCCCGGCGCCATGCGGTAATGGGTGCCGTCGATGGTCACCACAGGAAACTGCTGCGTCGTCATGCGGCCCGAGCGGGCGTTGGCAGGCACGGCATACGGCGCCTGAGCCAGCGCCGTCAGCGTGACAAACAACACCGCCAGCCCCGCGGCCACCAGCAGCATCGAGCCAGGAAGGGCACGGCTATAGCGCATCAGGCGACGAAATCCACGGTGATCGGTCAGTTGCATATGGGCCTCGTGTAGTCAATGTTGAGTTCGATCCCCTTCAAGGGGGCGAAGGTGGGAATTCGCAAACCACCGCTTTGCGCCACCGCAGCGACACGCGCTTGCAAGCGCGTGGCTACGCCACGGGTGGGGATGGGGTAGGAATGGCACCACGCGACCATACAGCAAACACCCCCCTCATTCACTGCCCACCCACCACCTGCTGTACGCGATTGAGCGCATCCACCACACGGCTGAGGTTGCGCACCAGCGCACCACTCGGGTCCGTGGCCTTCTCAGCAATGCGATTGCCCATGGCATCCAACGTGTAGACCACTTTGTTGCCCTTGTGGTCGTCCACCTGAATCAGCCGATGCGCCGCGTCGTAGGTGTAGGCGATGAATCCGCCATCGGGCAGGGTGACTTTCTTGAGATTGCCCACGGGGTCGTACTCGTAGGCCGTTTGTTCATCGCCGGTGGTGATGCGGGTCAAACGCTGCCGCAAGTCGTAGGTGTAATTGGTGACCAAGCCATTGGCGTCAACACGCTGAAGCACCTGACCATGCCGGTTGTATTGCGTAAAGCGCGTCACGTGGCCCGCAGGGTTGGTGGTTTGTTTCAGGTCACCCAAAGTCCAGTTGGGCTGCGTATCGGGGTAGTACTCATAGGTGGTGGTATCCACCACATCACTGCGCGGGCCGTTGCTGGTGAGCAGTTGGCCCCAGCGGTTGTAGGTGTAGGTGAACGTGCGGGCGCTGCCACTGGCGGCCCCGGCAAAGCCCAGAACACCCGTCTCGTCCGTGGTGGCCTGTTCAGTCTTGCTGCACACCGCGGCGATGGGCTTGCCATCGACCAGCGCATCGGCCGGGGCACATACGGCGCCGTAGCCGTTGTAGATCCAGGTGGTGATGCGCTTGGGCTCCGCGCGCTTAGTTTCCAGACGCCAGTCGGGGTGCCAGTCGGTGGTGATGACGCGCGTGGTGTCGGCCACGGGTGGGCTGGTCAGGGCCGTGCTGCACGCCGTAGCGCTACTCAAACCTTCAACGCGTTTGGTTTCCAGATTGCGCGTCAGGTTGTAGGCGTAGCAGGTCTTGTGGCCATCGAAGTCCGTGCGGGAATCGACGTTGGCGTTGGCGTCGTAGGTGATGGCAGAACTGGCCGGGCCACAGCCAGAGCCGGCGGGTTGGGATTGCGATGCCACATGAACAGCGCCGAATTTGTAGTCGAACGTGTACGTCTGCTGCGCACCAAGCGGATCAGTCACTGTAGTGCTGTTGGTGGAATTTACGTTCAGGCTGTAGCGGCCCGCCCCACCGGCATGCTCAGTCACCATGGCCCGACCGAAAGCATCGTAGGTATACGTGGACAAACGTTGACCGCTTTCGTCGGTAATACCTGTCAGCGCGCTGGGGAAACTGGTGTTCTCATACAGATAGCTACGGGTCTGCGTGGCGAGATTCCCAACGGTGTCCATGCTGGGATACAGAGCGGAGTCGAGGTTGCCGTTAACGCTGTAGGTGTAGCGAATCTCCAACCCATCGGGCCGAATCACTCGAACCAGACGGTTCGCGGTGTTGTAGCCAAAACTAAGTGTCGAACCCAATGAGTCGGTCGCACGCAGTAGCAATCCAGCTGGCAATGCGGTACTTGCACCGTCAACCGTGCTCCCATTAGTACCCGCAGCCGTGCCATCCGAGTAACTCAGCGTGAGCGTGGCGCCCTGCTGAGTGACAACTGAAGTGAGCTTGCCGTCTTTGTCAAACCATTCGGCGTCCCCGCTGGTGGCAGACAGGTAGCGCCAGCCCGTACGGACCCCCAAACCATCTTTGAGTTCGGTGAGCCGGTCATTGACATCCGGCCAACTGATCCAGACTCCACCCACTAAAGCAAAACTGACGATGCGTCCATCGCCGCGCCAGACCGTGGCAGCATCTGTTGATGCACTGATCCGAACCGCTAGATTGTGCTGCCAGCCAATACCTAAAACGCCCGTGTAGTAAGTGGTGCCAACGCCACTGTTGTAAGTGCGCACAAAACGCAACGCACCATTGCGGTCGTAATCCACTTCGCGCTGAGTTTTGATCTCTGCGCCGAGGTTGATGGGATTGCCTTTGCTGGGGCAAGTCGGCCCCAGGTTGCGAATTGGTAAGGGTGCGCCGCGAGCGGCGCACATCACTTTGTCGTAGTTGCCCCCACCTTCAAGATGAAACACGCTGGACGGATAGCGTGTCGAGGCATCTGGCATGGAGTTCCCGACGTTGGTCGGATTAAGGTAAAGCGCTCCAGGTGAATAGCTATATTTACTTGCCTTATATGTTCCATCTGCGTCGTACATCACCGCATTGACCGGGCAGACCTTTATTTGACGATTATCCCCGTCATATTGAAGGTCGACGAAACCGTCTTTTTTAAATGCACAGTAAAAGTACAAGCCGGACACTTGACGAACGCCCACATAACTACCGCGTGCCAAATTATTCGGCGTAGCGGCAACCCAATTTAAACAAGCATCTTCACGACTAACGCCATACACACGCTTTTCAACGCCCTGATACCAACCGAAAACGGCATATTGAATAGATGGTGGGCTGTAACAAACCTCGCCCGCACCATCAACTTGGCATGAATACACCGCCTGCGCCGCAACCCCAAGAGGTAACGCAGCGAGGGCGGCCAGCGCCAAGCCAACCCATATAGAACCCATCCAACTTTTCGTCCCTGCGTCACTGCGACAAAATCGCACTGGGGGGGATAGGTCTTGCAATGACATATGCATCTCCATTGGGTTGTTTCTCTGTGTTGATGTGTTAATGCAAGACCTGACGCTAATTAGTTATGACCCCATCGGCGCGAAAGCACAAAACCAATGACCCAGCCGAGGCCAACTACCACAGTTCCTGATACGAAATACTGAAACGCAACGTTCAGGACGCTTACATCACGTCCTTCTGGCACGCTGCTCCATCCCAGGGCAATCGCATGAAGCCAATGGCAAGAGAAAAAACGTTGGAAAGCATCAATCTTTTGCCAAATTTTCCCATCAAAGTGGGAAATTGATCGCTTTTCAAGCGCTGAACATGCGGCTTGGGTGGGAGGAAAAACCTTTATGCAATTGCCCTGTGCTCCATCCAAGGCTATGTGCAAGGGCGCCAAAAATACATAAAAATAAAACCAACAAGCCCAAACTTAGCAGCTTGTTCTGCTCAGAAGAAAAGGTAGATAGGCCTCCAATAATCGTCGGAATCAACCATAAACAAAGCAAAGCAAAATCTCGACTTATCCCCAAGCGTTCATAAACGTAGTCACCCATCGACCCCAAAAAACCAGCCGACAGCACGAAAAAAGTAACAAGTAAAAGCCCGGCCAGCCTAAAATATGTCGCACTAAATTGTTTGTGCTCCAATCTGCGCCGCAATGCAACCTCTGACACCGCTTTAATAATTACTGCCAAAGCGCTGCCAGCAATTGACATTGCAGTACACCAAAGCCACAAAAGAATAAAGGTCTCAGCTGGCCCGCCAATTTTGTCGTGTCGGAACCCAAAACTTTCATAGATCGACATACTGATAATCGAGAGCAGCGCCGCGGAAGTGCCCTGTGTAGCTCCCAACAAAAAACTTCCGCTAGGTGTTAGGTAGGCGGTGAGAAACGCAGCCATAGCTGGCGAAAGCATTAGCCCCACTCGAATGACATTCGCCCCAGGGATGTCAAGCAGTACCAATGCCCATAAGGCATCAAGCGCTGCTAGTACAGCAAGCCCAACAGCAAAAGCATGTAGACGAGTGATCATTGCCATGGGTTGAATCCTGGTTCGCCAGGGAATGGTTTTGGGGGCGGCGTGTAACCGCTCTCCCCAGGTTGCGGGCCAGGATTGATCGGGTAGTTTGGCCACTTACTAAAAGGGATACTCTGTCCACAAGCTTTGAGGGCCTCTTCAATGCAGTGGCAGCAATTGAATTTCGTAAAGCTATAGCCCTTCGTTTCGCACTTTTTCATCTCACGCTTAAGGCAATCATCATCTTCTTTTCCATGCGTTGGAGTACAAACGCGGTCTTTATTTCTGGAGTCCGGATCGGGGTGCACGCCGTTCGGATCAAAGCTACTGGTATCAGCATCATCACCGCTGAACCGCAGAAAGCAGTGCCTCCCAATAGCATTGGGAAGAAACGTGATTGGGCGATGGCACATTTCCGCCAATCCCAGCGGATCAGTCTTCGATGTAGGCAAGCCGCTCACATACGCATAGGTGTTAACGCCCCCCGCCAACCCAATCGGATCACTC
>CAZZAD010000102.1:0-9724 GCA_964652055.1 uncultured Burkholderiaceae bacterium
CCTGCTCGGCCTCAAACCCAAAAAACAGGGCTAGGCTTCATGCAATTGCCCTGCCTATGAGTTGCGTTCGAAATGCCAAATTGAAGGGTGCCGCCTACGCTTATCGGCCGATGGTTTGGCTCAGAATTATTTGTGGTTAAGGGACCAGTCGTAATCCAAATGTCTGATCGTGGCTGACCGGGCTCGCTCGGTGGTTAAACCGCTTAATGCCGTGGCGTAGCGCTCAGCCAAGTTGTTGATGCTTGTGAATCGGGCATAGCCCAGAAAACTCTTGCCGCCCTTTTCAAAATCGGTGCGATACCACTCAAAGATGCGCGATAACTCCAGCGTGTGCGTGCTCGGGTTGTAGCGGTTGCGTGTGGAGTCGGACAAAAAAGCGCGCATCAAGGTTTCGAGTTGCGCATCCAGCTCATCGGCCGTAAACGCGCGGCGGGCCAGCATGGGGCAGCCGATGGAGGCGCAGTTCACTGCCACGTGCACCCGCGGCTCATCAAACACGCCGGGCGCGCGCAGCAGTTCGTGCTCGATGCCATCGAGGTGTTGCGGCTGCCCCAGCAGGGTGAAAAAATGGTCCTTCCATGGATTGCCAAAGACGCTGCCAAAGTCGCGGATGGATTTCAGGTTGGGGTAGCGCGTGAGCACCTTCTCCACCGTAAAGGCGTTGTAGGCATTCACGAGGAACGCAAATTGCTGCGGCTTGTTCCACTGCGTGTATTCACTGACGCTGACCGCGGAGAGCGTGCTCAGATACGTGCGCAAGGCTGCACGGTTCTTTTGCAGGCCCACATAGTCCACGCGCGAGCTCGTGCCATCGGGCGCCACCTGCACATGCTGCGTGAGCAGGGTGTTCCACGTGGCGTGGGTGTGGTCAAAGGCGCAGGCCGATGCTGTGCACAGAAGCGCAATGACAAAGGCCCACAGATGCGGCAGCTTCATGAGTGCTCATCCGTGGTGTACGCAGGCCGCTTGTCGCGCAGCAATGCGCCCAGACTGCCCAACACATCACCCAACCCCAACGCACCGCGCCGCCAACCCTGATACGCCGACATAAACGCCCACTGCCCTTGCGTGACCGTGCCGCGCTTCCACGCACCGGCGGCGTATTTGTTGGCTTCGGCCAGCGTGGGGTAGATGTGGATGGTGCCCAGGATCTTGTTCAAGCCCAGGCCATGTTTCATGGCCAGTACGTATTCGGCGATGAGATCGCCCGCGTGTTCGCCCACGAGGGTCACGCCCAGAATCTTGTCGCTGCCTGGCTGCGTGAGCACTTTGACAAAGCCATGTGCTTCGCTGTCAGCAATGGCGCGGTCCAGATCGTCGATGCCGTAGACGGTGGCGGTGTAGGGGATGTGCTTTTCTTGGGCTTCCTGTTCATTCAAACCCACGCGAGCCACTTCGGGTTCGGTAAACGTGGCCCAGGGAATCACGCGGTAATCGGCCTTGAAGCGTTTGAAGCGACCGAAGAGCGCGTTCACGGCCGCATACCAGGCCTGATGCGCGGCGGTGTGCGTGAACTGATAGGGGCCGGCCACATCGCCGCAGGCAAAGATGTTGGGGTAGAGGGTTTGCAGAGCCTCGTCAGTGGCGATGGTGCGTGACTGGGTGGTGGCAATGCCCAGATCCTCCAGGCCGTAACCCTGCGTGTTGGCCACGCGCCCTACGGCCACCAGCACGGCGTCAAAGGCAATGCGCACTTCGGCGCCCTGATGCTCGGCAATCAGCACTTTCTCGTCGCCCTCATGAACAAACCGCTGGGCCTTGTGTTCGGTGAGTACTCGAATGCCTTCGAGCTCGAATTTCTTTTTCACCAAAGCGGAAACTTCCGCGTCTTCACGCACCATCAAACGCGGCAGCATTTCCACTTGCGTCACCTGCGCACCCAGGCGTGCGAAGGCTTGTGTGAGTTCACAACCGATGGGGCCGCCGCCCAGCACCACCAGCCGGCGCGGCAACTCGCGCAAGTTCCACACGGTGTCCGAGGTGAGGTAGCCCACCTCATCCAATCCGGGAATGGGTGGCACAAAGGGGCGCGCACCGGCGGCGATGATGATGTTCTGGGTGGTGAGGGTTTGGGTTCCATGGGCCGTGCGCACCTCCACGCTCCACGGCGTGGTGATCTTGGCGCTGCCCTGCATGCACTCCACGCCCATGGCCGAGTAACGCGCCACGGAGTCATGCGGCTCGATAGTGCGCACCACGCGCGCAACGCGCTCCATCACTTCAGCAAAGTTGAACTGGGCCTGGGCGTGCGCAATGCCGAACTCTTTTGAACGTGCAATGTGCGACAGCAACTTGCTTGAACGGATGAGCGCCTTGCTGGGCACGCAGCCGGTGTTCAGGCAATCGCCTCCCATCTGGTGTTTTTCTATGAGCGCTACTTTGGCCTTGGTGGCCGCGCCGATGTAAGCCGACACCAATCCGGCGGAGCCTGCGCCGATTACCACCAGGTTGTAGTCAAAGCGCGCGGGCTTGAGGTGCAGCCAGCGGGCGTAGACCTTGCGCGCCTGCAGGCTGGCCAGCACGCGTTGAGCCACGAGGGGAAAGAGGCCCAGCAGCGCAAAAGAAATGAGCAGGGTGGGCGAGAGCACGTCGCCGAGCGTGGTGACCCGCGCCAGTTGGGTGCCCACATTCACATACACGGCGGTGCCCGCCAGCATGCCCAGTTGGCTCACCCAATAAAACGTTCGCGTGCGCATGGGCGTCAGGCCCATGAGCAGATTGATGGCAAAGAAGGGAAAGAGCGGCACCAGGCGCAGGGCAAAGAGATAGAAGGCGCCGTCTTTGGTGATGCCTGCATGAATGGCGCCGAGCTTGTCGCCCCAGCGGGTTTGCACGGCGTCGCGCAGCAGGTAGCGGGCGCCCATCATGGCCAAGGTGGCACCCAAAGTGGAAGCGAACGACACCACCAGCAATCCGGCCCAAAAGCCAAAGAGGGCACTGCCCGCCAGCGTGAGAGGAATGGCGCCCGGCAGAGAGAGCGCCGCCATGGCGACATAGATCACGAAGTACAAGGCCAGCGCCTGCGCGCGGTGCGCGTCCGTGTAAGCGCTGAGCTGAGCGTGTTGCTGCTTGAGGGCATCGAGCGTGAAGTAGCGGCCCAGGTCCAGGAAAAAGAACGCAGCTATGGCGGCCACGATGAGGGTGAGGACGAGCAAACGCTTTTTGTTCATGGGGGTTCCGTGTTTTATGCAGACATTGCGCAGGCGGGCGCCGCCACGCGCCCCAGCGCGTGGTCCACCGTGAATGCGGGCCCATGCTCAATGCGTTCGAAGTACGACACGTGCGCAGCGGAGCCTTGCGGCCACATCTCAAGAAACAACGCACGCCAGGTGGCGAAGTGGAAACTCACCCGCAGGGCATCGACATAGACGCCTGCCACTTCAGCGCCATAGACGCGCTGCGGGGTCAACGCAGCGGAAAGGGGCACCACCGAAATGCGTGTGATGAGTCCATCGCGCGAACCCTGAAAGTTGGGCATGCCCGCCGCACCGTTGTTGATGACGAAGCGCTCATGCGCATCGACCTTGAGCGCGGGCAGGCACGTGTGGCTGCAGGAAAAGCCATCGACGCGGGCTTGAGTGAACAGGGCATCGAATTCGTCTTGCGGCGTATTGAAGAGCGCGTCATGGGCAAAGCGCCAGCCGGCGAGCGACCAGGCATCGCCGTGCACGATGCCGATGCGTGCTGCGCCGACTTGGGCGACGGTGTGCATTGGGGCAACCTTTGCTCCCTCCCCTTCAAGGGGAGGGCTGGGGTGGGGATGGGGTAGCGCGGGAACTATGGTTTCTTGCGACGTACCCCATCCCCACCCTAACCCTCCCCTTGAAGGGGAGGGAATTAGAGATGAACCTCCCCTTGAAGGGGAGGGAGTAAATGCTTGAGCCGCCACCCCCCGCAACCGCGCCAGGATGGCATTGCTGCGCGCCACTTCGTCATCCGACACGCTGTCGGGGTACGCGCAACCACAGCCCGCGTCATCGCTGTCGCTGGCCAGCTCCGTTTCCACATTGCCGCGCAAGGCGGTGTGTGCGCGCACGCGGGTGTCTATTGCGTTAAAGAGGTCAGGCTCGGCATCAAACCAATGAAAGTCGCCGTTAAAGACCAGCGTGGCCGACTCCAATGCCGCCATGCGTTCAATCTCATCGAGCGCGGGGCGGTTGCCATACAGACCACCCACCACGTAGAGCGTGTCGGCGTGCAATTGCGCGGCGCGGTTAAACACGCGCGGTGAGTAGCCGTAATGCGCGGGGCAAGTGCGTCCCGGGCCGGTGCTCATGCCAGCGCACCACCGCAACTCGACCCCTGCCCCGCCGTGCAGCCGTAGCAGTGATCGGCAATGGCAATGGGGTTGTCTTCCAGCGTCTCGTGCAATAAATCGCGTAAGTGGAGCGCGCGACCCCGACGCAGGGGCATGCCCAACATCTGGTTGAAGTCGCAATCAAAGAGCTTGCCTTGCCAGTCCACCGACACGGTGCTGCGGCACATCACGCCATCGAGGTTGCTGTCGCTGTGCGCGCCGCGCAGTAAGGCCATGTAATTGCGAAACTCACCTTTGCTGACCAAGGTGGAGCCAAAGCGCGCAATCGGCATGTTGGCCAGGGTGAACAACTGGTTGAACTGCACGCCAAATTGTTCTCCCAGAAAGCGCTTGTAGTCGGCTTCGAGTTTGTGCTGTGGTGGGGGCAGGCTGGCGCCCTGGGGGTTGAACACCAGGTTCAGTTCCAGCTCTGTGCCTTCAACGCCATAGCCCAGTGCATTCAGATCGCGCAGTCCGCGAATGCTGCGCTCAAACACACCTTGGCCGCGCTGACGATCGACGTTCTCTTCCAGGTAACAGGGCAGCGAGGCCACCACGGTCACGCGGTGTTGCGCGAGAAACTGCGCCAGGGTGTCTTGACCGGGTTCAGAAAGGATCGTCAAGTTGCATCGGTCAATGACCTGCACACCTAACTCAGTCGCGCTTTGCGTGAGGTACCGGAAGTGCGCATTGAGTTCAGGCGCGCCGCCGGTCAGATCGAGCGATTTGATTTTGCGTGCACGCAGCACCTCAATGATCTGATCGACCGTGTCGCGATCCATTTGTTCGGTGCGGTTCGGACCCGCATTCACATGGCAGTGCAGGCAGGTCTGGTTGCAGGTGTAGCCCAGATTCACCTGCAAGGTGTCGATGGGTTTGCGGCGCAGGGGGGGGAAATCAGTGGCTTTGAGCAGGGGCAGGGTGGCGTGCACGGTGTGGGTCCTTGTTTGACGCAGCGCCCGCACTGTCGGGCAGGGGCGAAAAAACTTACTCGCCTAGATGCCGCACGCTGTCTCGCAGCGCATTGAACTGTCGCGCCACGCGGCTGCACGCATTGCACAGACTCAGATGTAACTTGAGACGCAAACGCTTGCCCAGGGTTAGGGGCTGATCCATCTGCTCGGACATCATGCGATGCGCGTCCTTACACGTGATCATCACTCGCTTCATGTGGATGGCCCTTGGGTTTGCAGCCAGTGCTGCTCTAGACATTCGCGCAAGCGCATGCGCGCTCGGTACAGCATGACAAAGCAGTTCGTCGAGGTGATCGACATCTCCTTACAGATCTGATCGGTCTCCAGTTCCAGCCACTCGCGCATCATGAAAATGCGGCCCAAGTTGGCAGGTAACTTGTCCAGGCACATCTGCAAGATTTCCAGGAACTGGTTGCGTGAGGCGCTGGCCTCGGGGTTGCCCCATTCGGCAGCCGGCTCGGCGCGATGGCCGCTGGGTTCAAACAGTTCGTCAAAAGTTTCAACCTCGGCTGCCTCCATGCGCGCCTCCAGCGAAACCTCGCGCGCGCTCTTGCGGAACTGGTCAATGATCTTGTGTTTGAGGATGCCCACCACCCAGGTCTTGAGCTGGCTTTGCCCAGAGAAACCGCTGGCGCCCTCCAGCGCGGCAATGAGCGTTTCGCTCACCACGTCTTCAGCCCAGGTGTCATTGCGCAGTTGCAGGCGGGCAATGCGCAGCAGCGTGGGGCGCAGGGCGTGCAGCGTTTGACTCAGATCGGGAGTACTCATGTGTTTCTCAGTCGACGGATCAGACTTGAAGTATCCCAACGCTTGCCGCCCATGCGCTCGATGTCGGCATAAAACTGATCGACAAGCGCGGCCACCGGCAAGCGCGCTCCATTGCGGCGCGCTTCGTCCAGGCACAGGCCCAGATCCTTGCGCATCCACTCCACGGCAAAACCAAAGTCGAACTTGTCGTCCACCATGGTGTGACCGCGGTTTTCCATTTGCCAACTGCGTGCGGCCCCTTGGCCGATGACCTCCAACACCAACTTCATATCCAGGTCAGCCGCCTGGCCAAACGCAATACCTTCGGCCAAGCCTTGCAGTAATCCTGCGATGCAAAGCTGGTTCACCATCTTGGTGAGTTGACCCGCGCCGCTCGCGCCCATCAAGGTCACGGCTTTGGCCAGGGCCATGGCCACAGGTTGCACGCGTGCAAACGCTTGCGCATCACCCCCACACATCACGGTGAGCTGTCCGCTGACCGCACCCGCTTGCCCGCCTGAGACCGGCGCGTCGATGAAATGCAGGCCCTGCGCCTGGGCTGCGGCATAAAGCTCACGTGCCACAGTGGCGGAGGCGGTGGTGTGATCGCAAAAAATGGCCTCACGTGCCATGCCGGTAAAGGCGCCACTCTCTCCCAGAGTCACGCCGCGCAAATCCGCATCGTTGCCCACGCATGCAAACACAATCTGCGCACCCACCGCCGCAGCGCGTGGCGTGGCCGCAGACCTGCCGCCAAACTCTTCCACCCATTGATCGGCTTTCTTGGTGGTGCGGTTGTAGACGGTGACGTGATGCCCTGCGCGCGCCAGGTGGCCCGCCATGGGGTAGCCCATGACGCCCAGGCCCAGAAAGGCCACGGTGTGGGGTTGGACTGCGGTGTAGGTCTTGGAGGTCATGAGCAAACCCCGTGGTGTGAGGGGAAAAAGTGTGTAGGGAAGAGGGCGCGCGGATTCTAGGTTGAGGGCGATGGGGCTCTTCTTTGCGCCACTTTGTGCCATGACGTCAGTTTTTATGGCATATAAAATATGGCGCACTTTCAATCGGTTATAGAATTACGCGCCATATAAAGTTTATTTGCGACAAATAAAAGATGCCCAAGAACGTTGATCTTGATGAGCTGGAGCAGGTGGAAGCTGAGCTTGCGCGGCATCCCGAGGGGTTGTCGATTTCCGCGTTGGAGCAAGCATTGTCAGAGCACGTGCCTGAGCTCAGGGCACACCCCATATCGCGCAGAACCCTGCAGCGCCGTCTTGAGCGCCTGATGGGTGCGCGCCGTGTTGAGCGTTTGGGTCAACGCAAGGGTGCGCTGTACCGCGCAGTGGTGGGCCGCACGACGGTGGCTGCAACCGCGACACCATTTGCGACGCCCGATGGTGTGGTGGCCATTACTCTCTCACGCGCGGCGCAGTCGTTGTACGAGTATGTCTCGCGCCCGGTGGCGGCGCGCACGCCGGTGGGCTATCAGCGTGAGCTCCTCGATGCCTATCAACCGAACCACACCTATTACTTGCCCGACGCACTCAGAAAGAAACTGCGTGCACTGGGGCAACCCATTGAGGCGGCCCGCGCGGCGGGCACTTTCGCGCGCGACATCCTGAGTCGCTTGCTCATTGATTTGTCGTGGGCGTCGAGCCGTCTCGAAGGCAATACCTATACCCGCCTGGATACCCAACGCTTGATCGACTTTGGCCAGGCCGCCGAAGGTAAAGACGCCAAAGAAACGCAGATGATCCTGAACCACAAGGCGGCCATCGAGCTGGTGGTTGAGGGCGGTGAGGGGGTGGGCATCAATGCCTACACGGTGCTCAATTTGCATGCGCTGCTCTCAGACAACCTGATGGCCGACCCGCAGGCCTCAGGACGGTTAAGGACACGCCCCGTCGAATTTGGTAAGAGTGTCTACACACCGCTGGCCGTGCCCCAGCTCATTGCGGAGTATTTCCATCAACTGCTGACCCAGACAGCGGCGATCACCGATCCTTTTGAGCAGGCGTTTTTTCTGATGGTGCATATCCCGTACCTTCAGCCCTTTGAAGACGTGAACAAGCGTGTTTCACGACTGGCGGCCAATGTGCCGCTGGTGCAGGGCAATCTATGCCCGCTGTCGTTTGTTGATGTGCCCGAGAGTGCTTATGTGGCTGGCACCTTGGCCGTTTATGAGTTGGGGCGGGTGGAGTTGCTGCGCGATATTTTCGAGTGGGCCTATGCGCGCTCCTGCGCCCAGTATGTGGTGGTGCGCGATTCCTTGGCCGAGCCCGATGTGTTTCGCCTCAAACATCGAGCGGCACTCACCGAGGTGATCGGTGCCCTCGTGCGCGAACGCAGTACGCCGACCGATGCGCAAATTCGGCGCAGAGCCACACCGTGGGTGGTTGCGGCGGAGCTCGATCCGTTTGTGCAGCTCGTGCAGCAGGAGCTGGCGCGCCTGCATGAAGGCAATATCGCTCGTTATCGCGTAAAACCCTCGGAATTTGCAGCCTGGAATCAGGTCCGTTGAGCGTTAGACATGTCCTTCTCCCCCGAACCCACCTTCAACCACGCCACCCCCACCCGCACCGCCGTGCTGTTGGTCAATCTGGGTACGCCTACGGCGCCCACGCCTGGGGCGGTGCGTCGATATCTGCGCGAGTTTTTGTCGGATCGGCGCGTGGTGGAAATTCCGCGCGCTCTCTGGTGGCCCATTCTTTATGCACTGGTGCTCACCTTGCGGCCGGCCAAGTCGGCGGCCAAGTACGCCAGCATATGGACCGAGGCGGGCTCGCCCCTGATGGTGCATTCCAAAGCGCAGGCGCTGCTGCTGCGCGGTTATCTGGGTGAGCGGGGGCTGGATGTGGATGTGCATCTGGCCAGGCGTTATGGCGAACCGTCCATTGCGCAGGCGATGGACGCGATGCGTGCGGCGGGAACCGAGCGGGTGTTGGTGCTGCCGCTGTATCCGCAGTATTCAGGAACCACCACGGCCGCGGTGTTTGATGCGGTGGGGGCGCAGCTGGCGCACACGCGCAACGTGCCCGAGCTGCGCTGGGTGCGGCACTTTCACGACTGGCCGGCGTATATCGAAGCGCTCAAGTCCAGTGTGCTGGCGCACTGGAAAAAGTTTGGCCACTTGCGCGACCGTGGCGCCAAGCTGGTGTTGAGTTTTCATGGCGTGCCGCGCCGGGTGCTGGATTTGGGCGACCCGTATCACTGCGAATGTCACAAGACGGCGCGTTTGCTGCGCGAGGCCCTGGACCTGAATCCCGATGAAGTGGTGGTGAGTTTTCAGTCGCGCTTTGGCCGCGCCCAATGGCTCAAGCCCTATACGGCGCAGACTTTGTGTGAGCTGGCGCGCAGTGGCACGCAGGCGGTGGATGTGATGACCCCGGGCTTTGTGGCCGACTGTCTGGAAACGCTCGAAGAAGTGGCCATGGAATGCAGGGCAGAATTCGCCGCCGCGGGCGGGCGGGAGTTTCAGCGCATCGCCTGCCTGAATGAATCGCCACCCTTTATTCACGCGCTGGCTGATCTGGTGCAGGCCCATATGACGGGCTGGCCGGTGCAACGTGGGCAGGCGGCGCAGCGTGAACGTGATGCCGAGGCAACAAAAATTCGTGCCCAGGTGCTTGAAAAGGGACTGACCGCCCCAAGTTGAGCGCATTCGATGACGAGGCACCGTTCCCTCACCCCAACCCCTCTCCCGGTGGGA
>CAZZAD010000103.1:0-9543 GCA_964652055.1 uncultured Burkholderiaceae bacterium
ACAAATTGTGCAAAAGATGTGATCAAGAGACAGGGCCTGCGCCGGGGCGACGACGCTCCGTGATGCATGTAGATGTTTCATGCCTGCGAGGAAATAAAGACGAATTCAGGCGTGATCAAGAGGCTGGGTGCAGGCCGGGGCGACGACGTGCTTCTTTAGTGCGTGAGAATTTTCTCTGAGCCAAACGTCATTGGGCTAAGCCGGCAGCGACGCCATATCAATGCCCTTGATCTGCTCGCGCGCGGCTTCAAAGCCGGGTAGCAGGCGCGAGACGGCGTTCCAGAAGCCGGGGCTGTGGTTGAGTTCTTGCAGATGCGCCAGCTCATGGGCGATGACGTAATCAATGACCGGCAGGGCAAAGTGGATCAGGCGCCAGTTCAGGCGGATGCGGCCATCGTGGGTGCACGAACCCCACTGGGCGCGGGCCGATGACAGGGCCCAGCGGCTGGGGCGTTTGCCACTCTGGGCTGCTAGATGATCGATGCGCTCGCCAAAAATGCGGCGCGCTTCGGTGTGCAACCAGGCCACTGCGGTGTCTCGGACCTGATCGGCATCGGCGTCATGGGGCAGGGCCAGATGCAGCTCGGTGCTGTGTTCGGTGCGCAGCAGTTCGGTGCGGCCGGTCAGGCGCAGGGTGACGGTGTGGCCCACGTAGGGCAGAGTGCCGCCTTCGGCCCAGCGCACTTCGGGCAGGCGCCGACGCGCAGCCAGATCGCTCCACTCGGTGAGCTTCTTGCGGATCCAGCGTTCTTTTTCCAGCACAGCCGATTCAATCTCGCGCACTGATACCCAGCGCGGTGCGGCGATGGTCAGCCCCGCTTCATTGATCTGAAAACCAATGGTGCGGCGTTTGCCGCGGCGCAGGCGAAACTCAAACGGCTGTCCTGCCAGTTGCATGCGGTGCAAACGCACGCCCGGCGGTGGTTCAGTCGCTGTGGTGTGGGTGGGAACGATCGGTGAAGCCGGGGGGTGAGGTGTTGGCGGGGCTTCGGTTTTTTCTAGAGGCGCCAGGGCCGGCCCGTCAAAGGCCAGTGAGAGTTGCTGCGCAACGAGTGAACTGGGTCTGGGTTTCACTCGTTGGCGGGATAGCGGTGAGGTGAGAGACGTCGCATTTCGCTTTCGATGGCGGACTCAACCAATGCCGCGACATTGTCTGCAGTTTTTCCCGCCGGATCAATCGAAGGCAGGATGGAAACAGTAATTTCACCCGGAGTTTTTACAAAAGCGTTGCGTGGCCAACACTCTCCCGAGTTCAGCGCGATGGGAATGATCTTGGCGCCGGTGCGCACGGCCAGACGCGCGCCGCCCGTTTTGTAGCGCCGCGTGCTGCCCGGTGCGGTGCGTGTGCCCTCGGGGAACATGGCAATCCACCAGCCCTCGCGCAGATGGGCGCTGCCTTGTGTGACCACTTGTTCAAAGGCATCTTGCCCCTGCGAGCGGTCGATGTTGACCATGCCCAATGAGGCCAGGCCCCAGCCAAAGAACGGCACCCAGTGCAGTTCGCGCTTGTAGACAAAGGACAGGCGCCGCGGCAAAAAGGTGGGCAGCCAGAGTGTTTCCCAGGCGGATTGGTGTTTGCAGAGCACGATGGCGGGACCGTCGGGCAGGTTCTCCCAACCCTGCACGCGATAACGAATGCCGCAGATCACACGCGCAAAAAAAATGGCCCACCGCGTCCAGCACATGGCGAGCCAGTAGCGCTTGGGTTGGCTCACGACCAATGCCGCTCCACACACGACGAAGGCCCAGGGCACGACGGTGAGAACGAGCGCGAGGTGGAAGACGATGGCGCGGATGCGGTTCATGGAAGGGAGCTAGACGGGCATTGCTCCCTCCCCTTCAAGGGGAGGGTAGGGGTGGGGATGGGGTGGTATGGGGAAATTTCGCTTCGCAACGTACCCCATCCCCACCCTAACCCTCCCCTTGAAGGGGAGGGAACTTAATGCTTTCCTCCCCTTGAAGGGGAGGAAGGTAGTTCAAGTTTTGCTGATAGTCCCCCATGTCCTTCCGCATCCACCTCGACGAAGCACTCAAAGCACGCCACTACGTGCTCGATTCCTCACAGCAGTCCGCTGCGCGGCGCCTGCAGCGCCTGTATCGCGATTGGGTGGACTACAAAGCGCAGCGCTCGAACGTGCTGCTGCGCGTGCTGAGCCGACCTGACATTCCCCGAGGCATTTATTTGTGGGGTGGAGTAGGGCGCGGCAAAAGTTTCCTGATGGACATTTTTTTTGCGCACGTACCGCTGGTGCGCAAACTGCGCGTGCACTTTCATGAATTCATGCGCGGCGTGCATCGCGAGCTCGATGAACTCAAAGGCACCGTCGATCCGCTCGATGCAGTGGCCGAACGCATTGCCTCACGCGCGCGCCTGATCTGCTTTGATGAATTTCATGTCTCGGACATCGCCGACGCCATGATCTTGCACCGCCTGCTCACCAAGCTCTTCGAATTGCGCGTGAGTTTTGTCATGACCTCCAACTGCGCCCCCGATGCGCTGTACGCCGACGGCTTGCACCGTGATCGTGTGCTGCCCGCCATTGCCCTCATCAAAGAGAAACTCGACGTGGTTCATGTCGATGGCGGCATGGACTATCGGCAACGCGCGCTGTCAGAAGTCAACGTGTACCTGGTGGCGTCGGATCCGCAGTCCGTTGCGGCCAGTCGCGTGCAACTTAACGAAACCTTTACCCACGTGGCCGAGGCCGATGACGACGACCCGCAACTTGAAGTGGAAGGCCGCAACCTGCGTGCGCAGCGCCGCGCCGGTGGCGTCGTTTGGTTTGACTTTGCCACCTTATGCGGCGGCCCGCGCTCGCAAAACGATTATCTGGAGATCGCCTCGCGCTTTCACACCGTGATCCTGTCCGATGTGCCGAAACTGACTGCAGCACAAGCCTCTGAGGCGCGGCGCATGACCTGGCTGGTGGATGTGCTGTATGACCGCCGCGTCAAGCTCATCGTGTCGGCCGCTGCGCCGCCCGATGCGTTGTACCCTGCCGGTGTGTTCGCGCAGGAGTTTGAGCGCACCGCATCGCGGCTCATCGAAATGCAATCGAAGGCTTATCTGGATACCCCACGTCGTGAGACTTGAAATAAAAGTAGGGGCGTTGTGTCTGAGTGCACTGCTTGGGGTGAGCTCGGCGCACGCGCAGGACTGGGGGGGCGCGTATCCAGCGGGTTCCATCAAAACCGCCGAAGACGTGCAGCGTGCCCTGAGCGCTGCGCGTGAAGAGAATGCGCGGGTGAGTCGCATTTTTTCCGAGGGCAAAGCGCGCTGTACCCAAGAGTTTTTTGTGACCGCCTGCGAAGAGCGTGTGCGCAGCGACTATCGCAAGGCACAGGCACAGATTCAACGCGTTGAGCTCGAAGCGCGTGAACGGCAGCGTGCGCTCGATGCACAGGCCCGTGACCAGCGCAAAAGCGAGCGCGATGCGGCCGATGCAGCACCCGCAGAAGAAACATCACCCGCCGATACGGCCGCACAACGGCAGGCGCGCCAGGAACAACAAGATCAGCAGCGCCTCAAACGCGAGGCCGAAGCGGCACAAAACCAGGCGCGGCACGAACAGGCGCTACGCGATCAACAAGCGCACGAAGCCCAGCGCGCAGCGCAAGCCCCACAACGCGAGGCCGACGCCAAGGCCTACGCCGATAAACAGATCGAGGCCAAGCGCTATGCCGAAGAAAAGGCCCGACAGAAAAAAGAAAATGAAAAGCGTCGTGCCGAGCGCAAAAAAGAGCGCGACGCACAGGCCGCGCAGCGTGCACAACAGGCTGCGCCGGAGCCTGTTCAGTAGGGCTGCCGTTTTTTACGCACGGGTTGCAAAAAAATGGCGCACCGGTCTGCGCCCTGTCTCCTGATCACAGCGCAATGTCGCGCTCTTCGTCCGTCATCCCCGCGCAGGCGGGGATCCAGTGCTGGTGGCGGAGGGGGCTGGATCCCCGCCTGCGCGGGGATGACGACAAGGGTGCGCTACCCACTGCGCAATACATACGCCGTGTTAGGCTGCGCCCCGGCGTGCCGCAGTGTTTTTGTTAGGTCAATGCGACTTCCGCCACAAAAACAATTTCCGTACGCACTCTCGCCTTGCGCTGGAGTTGCGATTCGGCCGCGGTGGTGAAACTGGTAGACACAGCGGACTTAAAATCCGCCGCAAGCGAAAGCAAGCGTGCCGGTTCGATTCCGGCCCGCGGCACCATCTAAGTTCATCCTTATGTCACTGAAAGTCTTTGATCTGTGTTGCGGCAACGGGCATGCGTTCGAAGGCTGGTTTTCTTCTGACACGGACTATCACGCGCAACTGCACGGCGGGCTGCTGGTCTGCCCCTTGTGCGCCGACCACGGCGTGGTGCGTATGCCCTCAGCGCCGCGGCTCAATCTGGGCTCGGTTGAGGCTTCTGAGAAATCTGAACCCACTCAACAAAAAGGCATGCAGGCCAGTCTGATGCCCTCGGCGCAGCAGTTGCAGCAGGCCCTCATGAAAATGGCGCGCGAGATTTCTGCCACAGCCGAAGACGTGGGCGAGCGTTTTGCCGAAGAGGCGCGCCGTATCCACTACCAGGAAGCCCCCGAGCGCGGCATCCGCGGCGTGACGTCCACACAAGAGGCGCAAGCCCTGGTGGACGAAGGCATCCCCGTCGTGCCCATGCCCTTTGGCGAGCTGCTCAAAGAACCCTTGCAGTAGGTCCTGCGCTGCAGTGCCGCAGAAAAAACTGCGTGGCACCATGAAATAGTTTGGCTGTGGCCCTTGTACCCCGCGTATGGGGTAAGCCATACTTCGCACCGCTGCTAAAACAGAACGCGGCGCTCCGTAGGGAGGGGGGGTGGGAGACCTCCCTACGGAACCACCTTTTTCCACTTGGGGCGAACCATGGCGATTAGGCCTAAATTTTGCGAATTTTTCCAAGACCAATGCGATGTCACCATCCATCAGCGAGAGGTTCATCCCGTTTGGCGTTAAACCAAATAGTTTTGGCAGTGTTGCCGATGTATTTAAGTTGCGCTCACCATCCGCACAAAATAAGGTGCTCCTGCCAGAGGGCTACCACCGGATGATCGCTGACGCTGGTGGACAAGTTAAGTCAGATGTTTCACCCTTGGGTAATGCGGGTTCTGCTAGATTGATTCCCACGCTGGAAAAGAAGCCAGATCAGGATTTGCTCAAGGCTTATAAAGCAGTGGATGATGAGGTTAATAGGTTATTTCGAGGTGTTTCTTTGGATGAATCCGGCCGGCCCACTGGACGCTTCAAGACTGGAAACTCCTTGGATGATCTGATGGCAATACGTCGCCAGATGGATATCAATAACTTGCTCGACGGAGTGGTGGTCAGTCCATTGCATTTTGACCCTACTAAGCTCATAGAAGACAAGTAATAGGTTACGTTCTTAATGCGGTTAATGAGGCCGTTGATTGCTTCAATCAATGGCCTCAATTTTTGTAGTTAACTCCAACCACTCCCTCTCCAGTTTTTCTACCTGCAATGCCAGGTCGCCGCGCCGCTTGAGCGTGGCGGCGACTTCGGTGGGCTCGCCGTCGTTGTAATAGCTGGCATCCGCCAGCTTGGCGTCCAGTTCGCGCAGTTCGTGCGTGACGGCGTTCAATTCGGCTTCCACTTTCTGCAACTTATTAAGTAGCGACTTTTTCGCGTTGCTGGGGCGTGGGCCTTCGGCTTTGTGCGGCTCGCGCTTATTGCTGGCGTTTTCTGCGCTGGGTTTGTTGCTGTTGCGTTGTTCGCGGCGGCTGGCCAGGACTAGGGCGGCGTAGTCGTCCAGATCGCCGTCAAAAGGCGCCACGCGGCCGTCGTGCACCAGCCATAGGGTGTCGCAGGTGGCGCGCAGTAGATGGCGGTCGTGAGAGACGAGCAGCAGGGCGCCGGCAAAAGACGAGAGCGCCAGCGTGAGGGCTTCGCGCGTTTCCATGTCGAGGTGGTTGGTGGGTTCGTCCAGCACCAGCAGGTTGGGGCGGCTCCAGGCCATGAGGGCCAGGGCGCAGCGGGCTTTTTCGCCGCCCGACATGGGGCCGACAGGGCGCGTGGCCATCTCGTTGGAGAAGCGGTACTGACCCAGGAAGTTGCGCAGCTCTTGTTCGCGCACGTTGGGGTTCAGGTCCAGCGCCAGGCGGCGCAGATGGTCGAGGGCCGATTCATCGGGGCGCAGTTGGTCGAGCTGGTGCTGGGCAAAGTAGCCGATGGCCAGACCCTGACCGCGGCGCAGGTCGCCCGCTTGTGGGGCCAGCTCACCGCAGACGGCTTTGATCAGGGTGGATTTGCCCGCGCCGTTCACGCCCAGGATGCCGATGCGGTCGCCCGCACTGACGTTGAAGGTGACGTCGTCCAGTACGGTGCGGGTGTTGTAGCCCAGACGCAGGTCTTCGCCGTCCATCAGACGCTCGGGTACGCGCACGGGTGGGGGGAAGGCAAAGCGCCAGTCGCGGCGCGCACGCACGGGTTCAATGACGTCCAGGCGTTCGAGCATTTTGATGCGGCTCTGCGCCTGGCGCGCCTTAGTGGCCTGGGCACGGAAGCGGTCCACAAAACTTTGCAGATGGCTGGCGGTGCGTTCGTAGGCCCTGGCGGCGGCGTCTTGTTGCCGTTCGCGTTCGGCCCAGGCCAGTTCAAAGGCGCTGTAGTTGCCGCCGTAACGGCGGATGGTGTCGTCGGCCACATGCCAGGTGGTTTCGGTGCAGCGATCCAGAAATTCGCGGTCGTGGGAGACGACGATGACGGTGGCGGGCTGACGCTTGAGCCAGGCTTCGAGCCAAACCACGGAGTCCAGATCCAGGTGGTTGGTGGGTTCGTCGAGCAAGAGCAGATCGGCCGGACGCAGCAAGGTGCGGGCCAGGGCCAGACGGTTGCGCCATCCACCGGAGAACTCGCCCACTTTGTGGCTGGTGCTGGCGTCGGCAAAGCCCAGTCCGTGCAGCACGGTTTTGGCCTGCGCGATGAGGGCGCCTTCATTGAGCTCGGCCAGATCGGAATGTGCATGAGCCAGACGCATGTCGTCGTGGCTCTGCTCGGCCGCATGCAGTTCAGCGCGTGCGGCCATGAGCGGGGCGTGGCCGGCGAGCACGTAGTCGATGGCGATTTCGTCGGTGACGGCAATGTCTTGCGCCACGTGCGCAATGCGCGCGATGGGCGGTTTTTCAATGGCGCCGGCTTCGAGCATGAGGTCACCGAGCACGGCAGCAAACAAGGTGGATTTGCCGCAGCCGTTGGCGCCGACCAGGCCGATGCGTTCGCCCGGAGTGGCAATGAGTGAGACATTTTTATAGAGAACGCGGGTACCGCGGGCGATGGCGACATCAAGTAAACGCAGCATGGAAGGGCAGTCTTAGGTTTTTTGTGGGGCGTGGTGGCGCCCCTATGGATTACTCCCTCCCCTTCAAGGGGAGGGCAGGGGCGGGGATGGGGTTGTGCGGGGAGATTTCACCTCGTTACGTAGCCCATCCCCACCTCCCCTTGAAGGGGAGGGGACTCAAAATCAACCTCCCCTTGCCGGGGAGGGAATTAAATGTGAGCCCGCTTAGGGCAACTCGTCCTGCCCCAACAGAAACACCATGTCATCACCCGCGCTGGTGGTGACCCAGGTGAAGGGCAGGTTGGGGAATTGCTGTTCCACTTCAGCACGGCCGTCGCCTACTTCAACAATCAGCAGACCGCCGGGTTTGAGGTGGTTGCGCGCTTGCGCAAGGATGCGTCGCACGACACTCATGCCGTCGGGGCCCGCACCCAGGGCCAGGGCGGGTTCGTGCCGGTATTCCTGCGGCAGACGCTTCATGGCCGATTCCGTTACATAGGGCGGATTGCACAGGATGACGTCGTAGCGGCGCTGGGCCAGTGCGTTGAACAGATCTGACTCAATGGCGTGTACGCGCTCGGTGAGTTGGTAGTCCTCGATATTGCTGCGGGCCACGTCGAGGGCGTCTGCAGATATGTCCACGGCATCGACCTGGGCGTTGGGAAAGAGGTCGGCCGCCATGATGGCGAGGCAACCTGAGCCTGTACACAGATCCAGAACGTCGGTCGTGGCGGTGGGGTCAGCCACCCAGGGTTGCAACCCGTCGCGCAGCAGTTCAGCAATGAACGAGCGTGGAATGAGTACGCGCTCGTCCACCTCAAAGCGATAACCCTGCAGCCACGCTTCTTTGAGCAGATACGCGGCGGGGATGAGCTTGTTCACCCGCACGTCAATCAGGTGCAGCAGGCGGCTCATTTCATCGTGCGTCAGGCGTGCATCCAGAAAAATATCCAGACGCTCCAGTGGCAACTGCAGGCCGCGCACCATCAGAAACACTGCTTCATCAAAGGCATCAATCTGCCCATGACCAAAAAAAAGGTTGGCGTCGTTGAAGCGGGTAACGGCGTAGCGCAGCAGGTCACGCAGAGTGCGCAGATCATCAATGGCGTCGTTGTTCGACATGGGGGTTACTCCGTGAGTAGCAGTTCGAGTGTGCGTCGGTAGACATTCTTGAGCGGTTCAATGTCGGTCACGCGGATGTGCTCGTCTATTTTGTGGATGCTGGCGTTGATGGGCCCAAACTCCACGACTTGCGGGCACACCGCGGCAATGAAGCGGCCGTCCGACGTGCCGCCCGTGGTGGACAGTTCGGGCGCGCGGCCGGTGCATTCGGTAATGGCGCGGCTGATCGCCTCGACCAGTTTGCCTTTGGCGGTGAGGAAGGGTTGCGCACCCACGGTCCAGGTGATGGTGTACTCGACGTTGCATGCGCGCAGCAGGGCTTCAATGCGCTCCATGAGTGATTGCGCCGTTGAAACCGGCGCAAAGCGCAGGTTGAAGTCGATTTCGCAGGTGCCCGGAATGACGTTGGTGGCCCCGGTACCGGCGCGGATGTTTGAAATCTGAAACGTGGTGGGCGGAAAAAACTCATTGCCCCGATCCCACACTTCGGCGGCCAATGCGGCAATGGCGGGTCCGGCCAGATGCACCGGATTGCGTGCCAGATGCGGATAGGCCACATGCCCTTGCACGCCTTTGATCACCAATGCCCCCGAGAGCGAGCCGCGCCGACCATTCTTGATGGTGTCGCCCAGCTGATCGACGCAGGTGGGCTCGCCCACTACACAAAAATCAAGCGCCTCACCGCGCGCCTTGAGCACTTCCAGCACCGCCACCGTGCCATCGGTGGCCGGGCCTTCTTCGTCTGAGGTGAGCAGCAGTGCGATGGATCCGCTGTGGTCCGGGTGGGCCTGCACAAACTCTTGAGCCGCCAGAGTGAACCCGGCGAGCGAGGCTTTCATATCTGCCGCGCCGCGGCCGTACAGCATGCCGTCACGCACGCTGGGAGTGAAGGGGTCGCTTTGCCAATGGGCCAATGGGCCGGTGGGCACCACATCGGTGTGGCCTGCAAAGACCACGGTGGGCCGCGCGGTACCGCGGCGCAGCCACAAATTGGTGGTGCCGTTGCGTTCAATGGTTTCGGCTTTGAACCCATAGGGCGCCAGCCGCGCCGCAATCAGCGCCTGGCAGCCACCGTCTACAGGCGTGACGGAGCGCAGCGCGATGAGTTCTTGGGTCAGA
>CAZZAD010000104.1:0-9451 GCA_964652055.1 uncultured Burkholderiaceae bacterium
GGACTGGGGCATCTGCCTAGGCTCTTCAATTTCTTGAGGGGGATGGGGGGAGCGGCTAAGGCGGGGGAGGGGGCGAAGGAAGTAGTAGTGATCGGCGAAGGGATGGCAGACCGAGTTATCCCAACAGCCAAATCGCGGGGGGCCGGTTGGTACGACCCACCAAAAATGCCGCCAGAAAAATGGATGGAAAACAACAAAAAATGGATCAACGAAAAAATGGATCAAGGGTGCCAACTCCTTGACTGCGGCTCTGCGCCAGGAAGAGCTAACTACCCAAATGCAACTAGCCCCTATTACAAGATGGAACTTGAGCAAATCAAGAGCAGAAATTATCCGGTAGAAAAAATAAAGGCGAGTGGAGAGTAATCATGGCGTTGTTAATTAAACGTTCAAGCGAGTCGCTTTACACGGCAGAGGCAACACCCCCGCATTCGCGTGAAGCATGGAAAACCCCTTGTCCCCTTGAGTTACGGAAGCTTATTGAAGCGCTGGAGCAACTGGGGTGCCATCAACGGGATATCGGAGATTTCTTGTATGAGGCTGATCCAGATTGGGTGACAAAACTCGATCACCCAAATTGAGCCGCAGTGAAGCACCGTGGACCCTCCAGACATCACAATCTTTCGTACCCCTACATCCCCAGCACAGAAGCAACGCCGGCCTGTTTTTTCCGCACGCGCATAGAACCTCCCCACCCCCATGCTCCTGCGCCTCCTACTCGCCCTCCTGCTGTCGGTCCCCTTCGCCGCCAGCGCGTTGCTGCAAGACGCGCCCCGCCCCGCACTTTCCGTTCCATCGGCCGCAGCCTCTGATTTCGCCTCTGCGCCCCACGAACCCTCGTCCTATCCGCAGGGCACGCGCACTCGTCGCACCCTGACCGTCACCCTCACCCGGCCCGACACCGGCTGCGCCACCGTGCGCCGCGCTGCCCTCTGGGCCAACGGCAATCTGGTGCATGAGTTCGCCCCGGGGCCCGCTCAAAGCACTTACTCCTATCTCTGGACGGTACCCACCGAGGGGATCTATCAACTGTCCTTCAGTGCCGATCTGGATAACGGCCGCTCCGTCGCTACCACGCCCATCCGTATCGCTGTCACCAACCAGGGCATCGATGTCGGTGATGTGCAGGTGAGCTGGCTGCATCCCGATGCTTCGGGCTCGGCTATTGCCGCCACCAATGCGCTGGGTCAGACCCTTTGGTCGCGGGGCTATGAGCCTTTTGGTGAGCTCTCCAGTACCAGTGGCTCGGTCACGGACTCCCGCGGTCTGTACTCGGGTACCCGTCAGTTCTTCCACGGCAAGGCGCTGGACGATGAATCGGGCCTGACTTACTTCGGGGCCCGCTACTACGACCCGCTGCTGGGCCGCTTTACGGGCTTCGATCCTGCGCCCTGGAATGAAGCCAATCTGCATTCATTCAACCGCTATGCCTTTGCCAATAACAATCCGCTCAGGTTCACGGATCCTGATGGGCGTCAGGCGGAGTGCGAGGTGGCGTGCCGCCGCTTTGAGCAGCCGGGCATCAAGAGCGCAGTCTCGGTCCAGGAGCAGGCCGATCAGATGGGCGCCACGATGGCCGCTTCGGCTAAAAGCGCGGCTTCGGAGGTGGGGCAGTTTGTTCTCATAGGGGCCGTGACAGAGGGGCTGGGGCATCTGCCTAGGCTCTTCAATTTCTTGAAGGGAATGGGGGGTGGGGTTAAGGCGGGGGAGGCTGCAAAGGGTGGAGCGACAAACATAGCGGCTCATGAAACCTACAAGGACGAGCTGCGTGCGGCCATGAGCAAACCCGCTGTTTCCGATCCGACGCTGGCAAAGCTCATTGACCCACTTTATCGACCAAACGCCACCGCTGGGAGTGGTAGTACTGCAGCCGCAATTAGACAAGAGCTTGGGACTGGCCAGCCGGTGGGTGGCGCCTTCCACTCTCAAAAAGCGGCGGAGGGCACTCGATCACTTGGGCGCTGGCTGTCGAACAATCCGGCAGCTCGACAAGGTGATCGAGCTGCAGCGGAAAACGTAATCAGAGACATGGGCAATGCCCTGGGGGGAAGGTAATGAAGAACTGTGAAGACTTTGTTGGTTTGTTGGCTACAGCTTCTGGCGGCGTTCAAACTGCATACCAGAAAGTTATTGCTGAATGGCAGCCGGAAGAGCCGCCTGTAACGACACTATTTGCCGCCCTTGGCGAGCGGATTGCCGAGGACTTTAGTAGCGCTGGCGTTGATACCAACCGCCGCATGTTCTCGTTGATTGAGCAGGCTATGGGGAGTAGCGACCAAAGGTTGGTAACGGCAGTCGCAACAGGCCTCATCGAAGCTTTAGTGACGCGGGCCGTGCGAAGTGAAGGCCTATGGGACAAGATAGGTCCGCTATTGGGACCACGATCACGGCATCACGCAGCGGCTTGGTTGGCCGCGTAGTTCAAGAAAGTCTCCAGCCAAGCAGGGGTAGGGAATAAAAAACAGGCCGCCTCAGCATGGGTTTCCGTGACCGCCAGTGCATAAATTCACGGCTTCAACAAACCCCGGGGCACACGATACGATCACGTCGGCGCAAGGGTGGGTGCAGTCACTCTGCACCAGGGGCATAGGTTGATCGTGTTTTGGATACGAAAAGATTTGCGGGAGGTAGGCGTGAAAACAATTCAACAAAAACCCGGTGCGCAAGCCGCGAAGCTGCGTCGGATTAGGGCTGGCCACATGGTGGCCGCCAGTGTGGTGGCTGGCTTGGCCAGCATGATCGCGCAGGCCTCCAATCCCATTCCTGGCCACTACCAGGAACCGGGCCTGTCGCCCAACCGGGCGTATGTGAATCAGCATGTCACTGAACGGATTGATCCGTTTACGGGCAAGCTGCAGGTGCATTCGGTGGATCTATTTCTTCCTGGCAATGGTGGACTGGATCTGCAGGTGCAGCGCTCGTACAGCAGCGTGGATGAGTTCCTGAGTGAACCCAACGACAGCAATCTGATGGTACCCAACGCGGTGGGTGTGGGTTGGTCGATGCATTTTGGCCGGGTGTTGCGTCGGCGCCCGTTGGATCTGTGTGCCAGTAATTTCAGCTCAACCAATACGCCTGTGGTTGAACTGCCTGATGGTCACCGGCACCTGATGTATCTGATGGCCCCTGAGCTGCGCGAGGCGGCCGGGTTGCCCAATGACCGGGACCACTGGATCAGTACCAGTCGATGGCGTGCGCAGTGCGCCGCCAATGGCATTGGAATGTGGGTGTTCGCACCTGACGGCACGCGCTACGAAATGACGACCCCCGGCCTGTCATTCGGCAATGCGGTCACGCCCACGCAAGCCTGGTACACGACGCGCATCGTGGATCGCAACGACAACCGCCTTGAGTTTGAGTACGTGAACGTTGGAGCGGCAACTTCAGTGCGGCGCGTGGTTGGCTACAACTCCGGCGGGATGCCGGATGGCCGCGAGGTGCAGTTTCAGTACGTGGGCAATGCGCTTGACTCCGTCACTGATGGCATGCGCACGTGGCGCTACCGCCACGTGTACAGCCTGTCGGCCCTTGGCGGCGAGAACTATCCATTTCTGGCGCGTGTTGAGCGCCCTGACGGACAGTCCTGGCAGTACGAATACAACCTGGACAAGGCCGTGGACGTTGCGGGCGCGTATTCCATGAAGCGCCTGATGTATCCCACGGGAGGCGCATTCACCTACGACTATGGGTTTGTGAATTTCAGCCGGGCGTCATCGCGCAAGTCCACGGTGGTCAGCCGCAAAGTCGCCAGTGATCAGCTCGATGGCCTGGCGGGCATGCCCGGCAACGCGTGGGAGTTCATCTACAACCCGGCGCAGCGCCCCTGTGAGTTAGTTGTGGATGCATGCACTTTTGTGGGCGGCAGCTACGACCAGACCATCATCAAGGCACCGGATACCACGTATGAGTACCGCCACGTTGGCGCCAACTCGGCCTGGGGCGGAATGATCTGGGCCGTGGGTCAGTTGTTGTCCAAACGGGTTGATGGCAGTGAGGCAACGGGCTGGTATGAGATTGAACAACCGCTGATCGAAGCGCAGAAAATTTCCAACTCGTTCATTTTTCGTCCTGGCCTGAGTGCGGGTGACAGCGCGGTTTTTGCGCCCATTCAGACGGGCACACAGACCTTGCGCAATGGCGCGCTTTATCAATCGCAGATGTCTGGGCACGATGCTTTGGGCAACCCTGCGGTGGTCACTGAGAGCGGCCCCAACGGCACGGGCGGCGAGGTCTCGCGTACCACGAACGTGAGCTATTACATCAACCCTGAGCTCTGGATCATTCGCTTGCCCACACTAGAGCGCATCAGCGGCGTGGGTGACGTGCTACGCGAGTACAACGTGCGTGGCAACCTGCTTTCAGAAAATCGCTATGGCGTCATCACCCGCTGGACGTACACGCCGCAAGGCGATGTTGAAACCCGCACCGATGCGCGGCTCAACAAAGTGGCCTATAGCAATTACTACCGGGGCGTGCCGCAAAGGGAAGAGCATCCCGAATCAGTGGTGATTCAACGCCTGGTAAGCCATGCAGGCAATGTGGTGGCAGAAACCGATGGCGAAGGCCGAACGGTCCGGTACGACCACGATGGCCTGAACCGCGTGGTGAGCATCGACCATCCTCTGGCCTCCAGCAACGATGTGAGTGTGGGCTGGGAAGGTAATCGCCGCGTAGTCACGCGGGGCGCTTACGTTGAGACGACAGTGTTCGATGCTTATGGCCGGGTGGCCTCAGTCACGCATCAAGACAAGGTCAGCGGCCAGACCGTAGCCCAGACCTATGCGCATGACGTTTACGGCAGGCAGCGCTTCGCTTCTTATCCAAACGACACGGTCGGCACGCGCACTCAATATGACGTGCTTGGCAGGCCCTCTCTTGTGGAGCACGCAACGCTGCCCACTGGGATGCCTATAGCCACGGTGTCGCACCGTTATGTGGCCTACACCACGCAAACCACGAACGAGCGCGGGGCAGTTTTCACGTACGTGTACCGCGGCTTTGGACGGCCTAATGCGCAGGAGTTGTTGCAGGTCATCACGCCAGACGGGGTGAGCAATGCCAGCCTGAGCATCACCCGCAACGTGCTGGGCCAGCCGCTGACCGTCACCCAGGACGGCAAAACCCGTCGATTTGAGTACGACACCAAGTATTTCCTGTGGAAACAGACGGACCCTGAAACCGGTACCACCGAGTTTGGGCGCGACGAGGTGGGCAACATGACCTGGCGCAAGGTAGGGGCAGCCGGACGCACCGACTTTGAATACGACGGCCGCAACCGTCTGAAAGTAACTCGTTACCAGGCCTCTACGGGCATTGCCGCTGCGCCCACGGTCACCCAGGCCTATTTCAGGGACGACAAGGTCAAGTCGGTTGAGACAGCCACGGCGACGCGCTCGTTTGAATACGACACCAACAAAAACCTGATTTCAGAAACACTCGCGCTGCCCGGGCGCCCCGCACTGGTGGTGCGCTACGGTCATGATGGCAACGACGCCCTGGCCTCCATCACCTATGGCTCCGGAGCACGCGTTGATTACGCGCCCAATGCCTTTGGACGACCGACCCAGGCTGCGCCCTATGTCACCTCGATTGAGCACTTTGCCAGCGGGGCCATCAAGCGCATGGTTTATGCCAATGGCGTAACGACCGATATGGCACAGAACGCGCGGTTGTGGCCCGAATCGATTCGGGCCACAACAGCCATGGGCGATGTGACCCGTCTTGGGTACCGCTACGACGCGCTGGGCAATGTGAGCCAGATCACCGACAGCGTGATCCCTGGCAATAACTGGCGGCTTGAGTACGACGCGATGGACCGCCTTGCGGGAATTAGTGGCGGAGGCGCGGTGGGTGGCGGCGTGAGTTTTGATGGGCGCGGCAACCTACGCGTTAAAGCAGTCGGACTCAGCACAGCCACATACACCTATGACGCCAGCTCGGATCTGCTCACCGAAGTCGAAGGAACGCGGTATGTGCAGATAAGTACGGGCCTCACCCCCTTGCCATTTTCATACACCCTTTCGTACGACGCCTTGGGGAACATGACACGCAGGGGAACAACGACGTTCCAGTTCAATGCGGCCCAACAGATGGTGTGTGCGCATTGCGCCACTCCCAAGGAGGTGCGCTACGGGCATGACGGGCTGGGCATGCGGGTTTCGACCACCAAGGGAACCGATGCCACCCTGTTTGTCTATGGCGCAGTGGGAAACCTGCTGTGGGAAGTGATGCCCAGCGGGGAGCTAAAAGAGTACTTCTACGTGACAGGTAAGCAGGTGGCGCTTCGGCGCGTGCGGCCGTAAGGCGATTGACCCGGTCGTTAATCGCACGGTCCCTGGGCAACCCGCGACCCCTGTTGAGGTCGACTGTTCGCCCCTTGCCCAGCAAGAGAAACGGTGGGTCACCTATGGCGACGAAAGACACGGTGCGAGCCTATCACGCAGGGCAAGTGGCTCGGCATGGCGATCAGTTGGCTTTGGCCGCAGCCTTGCGCGCCAGCCGCGCGGACACCCTAGCCACTTTCGACACCTATGCCCACGCGCTGCCTGCCCTCAGCGTGCCGCTGCGTGAGGAACTGAACCTGCCCTTGTGGGAGCTGGGCCATGTGGGCTGGTTTCAGGAGTACTGGCTGGCACGCAATGCGCAGCGCGGGCGCGGTGCTGCAGCCGAATCCGACCTGGCGCGGCCCGAGGGCGTGCGCGCAGGCGCTGATGCGCTCTACCACTCGGGGCTCGGCGCGCACGAGGCGCGCTGGTCACTGCCACTGCCCGATGCCCAGGCCACGCTCGCGGACCTGACGTTGCAATTGGAACAGACCTTGGCCTTGTTGGCGGACACGCCCGACGAGGCGGATGCGCTTTACTTCTATCGCCTTGTGCTCTTGCATGAAGACATGCATCACGAAGCGGCGCTGTACATGGCGCAAAGCCTGGGTATCGCCATCACCGACCCTCGTTGGCAGGTCGCTGCACTGCCTGGCCCGTGCGCAGCGCTGAAGTTGTCTGCGGGCCGGTGGGTGCTGGGTCAAAAACACGCCGCAGGGTTTGCCTTTGACAATGAGCTGGGCACGCAGGAAGTACCCCTGGGCGCCTACGCCATCGACGACACGGTGGTGCGCTGGGCGCAGTACCTGCCCTTTGTCGAGGCGGGGGGCTACCGCAATCCCACGTGGTGGAGTGAGGCCGGGCAGCGCTGGCTGGCAGCGACGCAGGCCCAGGCACCGCGTTATCTGCGACACGTTGATACGGTCTGGCAGCAGTGGCGCCATGGCCACTGGGTGACGCTCGATCGGGACCTACCCGCGTGCCACCTGAGTTTTTTTGAAGCCCAGGCCTGGTGCGCCTGGGCCGGGCGCCGGCTACCCACCGAGGCGCAGTGGGAGCGCGCGGCGCTGGAGCATCCCGATGCATTTCGCTGGGGCGATGTGTGGGAGTGGACCGCCAGCGCGTTTGCCCCCTACCCGGGATTCAAGGCACATCCGTACCGTGACTATTCGCTGCCCTGGTTCGATGGCCGCCCGGTGTTGCGTGGCGCTTCGTTTGCCACACAACCCCGCCTGCGCCATCCGCGCTACCGCAACTTTTTTCCGGCAGATCGCAACGACATCTTTGCCGGGTTTCGTAGTTGCGCGGTTTGATTCAGCCGCAAGCGAGCATCAGCGCGTAGCCGGTGTCATCGTCACCCCAGGTGCGCACCTGGGCAAAGCCCGCTTCGCACAACAGCGCTGCAAAACGGGCAAACGTCCATTTGTAGGAATTCTCGGTGTGGATGCGTTCGCCTTCATCAAAGTGCCGCTCAAATTGAAGCCAACGCACGGTGATGGCACGGCGCGCTTCGAGGTGCATTTCGATGCGTGAGTGCTGTGCGTCAAAGTAGGCCACATGGCGCCAGTGCCGCACATCAAAGTCTGCGCCCAGCACGCGGTTCAGGTGGCGCAGCACGTTGAGGTTGAACGCGGCGGTGACGCCCAGTGCATCGTCATACGCGGCCTCCAGCACCGCGCGCGGCTTGATCAGATCCACCCCAATGAGCAGCGCACCGCCGGCCGCTGCGCTGCGTATTTCACGCAGCAAACGCAGGGCCTGATCGGGTGCAAAGTTGCCGATGGACGAACCCGGGTAGAAGAGCAGCGCCGGACGGTCCACCAGGCCCGCAGGCAGCGCAAAACGCGCTGAAAAATCGAGCCCCACGCCCACCATGGCAATGCCCGGATGCCGCTGCTGCAGCCGCATGAGCGTGTGGCGCAAATACTCCACCGAGATATCTACCGCCACATAACGCGCCAGCGCAAAAGCATCGAACAGGCGCTCGGCCTTTTCACAATTGCCCGCCCCCAGATCCACCAGCGTTGCGCCACGGCCCAGCACCTGATGCACCGCAGTGGTCAGCGCGTGGCGGTGTGTTGCAAAGAGCGCGGCCTCGGTGCGCGTCGGGGTGTATTCGTGCAGATCGGTGATGGCGTCGAACAGGCGCGAGCCCAATGCATCGTAGAAAAACTTGGGTGAAATGCTTGCCGGATGCGCGAGCAACCCCGCCTGGGCCTCAGCAGCCCAATCGACGTTTCCCGCCGCGCTGTGTTCTATGAAATGCAGTGCGGGCATGTCACTGACCGGCATCAGACACCACACACCGCACAGCGTGGATCGCGCGGCACCTGCACGGTGCGCACGGTCATGGTCAACGCATCGATCATCAGCAAACGTCCCGTCAGCGCTTCGCCCGTTTGGGCCATGAGCTTGAGCGCTTCGGCGGCTTGCATCGTGCCCACCATGCCCGTGAGCGGAGCAAACACGCCCATCACGGCGCACAACTCGTCGTCTCCTTCACCTTCTGGAAAAAGACACGCATAGCAGGGCGAATCGGCGCGGCGCGAATCAAACACAGCCAGCTGACCATCGAACCGTATCGCCGCGCCCGACACCAGCGGTTTGCGCTGCGCCACACAGGCGCGGTTCAAGGCATGGCGCGTGGCGAAGTTGTCGGAACAATCGAGCACCACGGTGGCTTGCACCACCAGCGCATCGAGCGCAGCGCCTTCGGCGCGGGCATGGACCGCGATCACTTCGGTTTCGGGATTGATGGCCGCCAGGGTGCGGCGGCCGGACTCAGCTTTAGGCATGCCCACGCGGTCGGTGGTGTGCAGGATCTGGCGTTGCAGGTTGGTCAGGTCCACGGTGTCGCCATCGACCAGGGTGATGCGGCCCACACCCGCACTGGCCAGGTAGTAGGCGGCTGGAGAACCCAGACCGCCCGCACCGATCACCAGCGCATGTGCAGCGCGGATGCGCTGCTGCCCTTCAATGCCGATCTCGTTAAGCAGTATGTGGCGCGAGTAGCGCAGCAGTTCCTGGTCGTTCATGCGTCACGGACGCCCCGCACGGGGATTTACCCCCTCCCCTTCAAGGGGAGGGTGGGGGTGGGGATGGGGTTGTATGGGGCAACTTGCTTCGTG